>CALAUK010000025.1 GCA_937892135.1 uncultured Clostridia bacterium
AAAACACAATCATTTGTTTACAATTCAAAACAAAAATGACAGAGATTTTTAGTTCTCTGTCATTTTTTATATCATTTATTTCATTGTTTTCTATTTGTTCTTTAAATTTTAAAATTGTGCTTGTGCTGATTTCTTGTTTTACAACCATATCAATTGCATACTTTCTTATTGCATTTGAAACTCCTACAAGTTGTACAATTAAAGCATTATTATTATCATTCAAATTATGTTCGTGCTAAACACGTTTTGATTTCCAATATGGCAAGAACCAACGAAGAAGCACTCGCTATCGCAAATGAAGTTTATAAAAAAGCAATAGAAAATGAAAACTTTGATAGCCTGATTTCACAGTATGGCGAAGACCCCGGAACCGCGCAAAATCCTGATGGATATATTTTTACAAGGGGCGAAATGGTTAAAGAATTTGAAGATGCTGCGTTTTCTCTTTCCATCGGATCTATATCGGAGCCTATAAAAACAGCATACGGCTATCATGTAATATTAAAACTTGAGCTTTTTGAAACACCTGAGATTTTAGAGGACTTAAAAAATATTTTCGCTTTGGAGGAATTTGAAAAATATACAGAAGACCTCTACAAGAATGCGGTTGTTTCCACAAACTACTCGCCTTATGAGGCGCTTTATCTATAACAAAAAAAGCTGAAAGCTTTTGCTTTCAGCTTTTTTATATGAAATTATACTTGCTTAAAGGATATTCCCCATAATTTTTAAAATCTTTTATGCTTTTCACAAGCTTTTCTATTGAAATCTCGGCATCTTTTGAATCTTCAAAGGAAAAAACCTTTATATCTTCTCTTTTTAGTTTTTTTAAAGCTGAAAGTACAACAGACGAAGACTCATCAGCGCAAAAAACACTGTCCGTTTTTAAAGCAATCGGAGCTATTTTTCTTGCAAGAAAAGGCGCAGAAAGCTCCGTTTTTTCATCAAAAATCATATGTTTTACAGGATATATCCCACATTTTGCAAGGCAGAATGCAAATACCTCTGCGCGCCTTGCATTTATAACAGATTTATAGCGTGTTATGAAAAGTGGTTTTTTCTTTTCTGATTTTATAAACTCTTCTGCAAGAGAGCATCCGTCTTTTATGGGATTTTTACCAAAATAAAATGTGTTTTCAATATTTAACATATCCCCGACAAACCATACATCGCCAAGCCTTTTAATTATATTTATACTTTCGCTCGTTTGCAGAGGACAAATAACAAAAAGCTTTGACTTCTTCTTTAAAAGCCCTTTTAAGACCTTAAGATAATCCTCCTCGCTTAAATACATCATACATTCGGCACTGATTTTCTCTTCTTTGCATTTTTTAAGTATATCAGAATAGACAGCTTTGTATTTTTCGGGCAGAACAAATGAAACATCAATATCTTTTGTGTCTTTATCTGAAAAGCCAACGCTTAGCGCATATTTTAAAATATCTTTTTTTGTTTTTTCGGAAACCCCCGGCTTGTTTGCTAAAGCCTTGCTGACGGTTGCCTTGCTTAAATTAAGCTGACGGGCAATTTCCGAAACTCCCATTTTATTTTTCATTTGTATCACCTTTACATACCGGAAAAAATATGATATAATTTTGTTAAAATAAGTATAGCACATTTTTTATTTGTTTTCAATAAATAATTAGGATGGCATAAATTATGGAAAAGGTAAAAACAGGACTAATGGGCTCTTCCGTGTTAAAAGCGGCACTAAATCTTTCTTCATCTTTTGAAAACCTGGAATTTTCCGCCCTTTTTGACACAAATAAGCACCGCCTTGCCGATGCTGATTTAACTTTAGCAGAGCACGGTATTTATATAAAAAGAATCAATAACTCTGACGATTTTTATATCTTGCATCACGATATAATTTTAGCTGATGCTAAAATGTGTGAATACGCTTTTTTAGAAAATACATATTTTCTTGCGCCCGCAGATGATGCGCCTGAAGGCGCAGGCAGCAATATCAAAGGAAATCTGCACATTTTTAAAGGCGGAGAATGGAAACCCTTTGATTTTAGCAAATTCGGCCCCTCAACAAAGCTAAAACACATAAAAAGCGGGCAAGACCCGATGTGTGCATATTTTCTTTTTAAAGCAACAAATTTTACGGAGTGATACTATGTTAGCAAAACCAACACCTCTTCATTCAGGTCACAGGGAAAGAATGAAAGAAAAATTTCGTGAAAACGGCCTTGAAACCTTTGCTGACCACGAAGTTTTGGAATTTCTTTTGTTTTACTCAATAGCTCAGCGAAACACTAACCCCATAGGTCACGAGCTTATGGATAGATTCCTAAGTGTATCAGGTGTATTTGATGCGGATTTTGATGAGCTTTTATCTATAAAAGGCATATCTTCTCACTCAGCAACTCTGATTAAGCTTATTCCTGAGCTTTGCCAGAGATATCTTGAGGATAAGAGTCGTTCAGCTTTAAAGCTTATGACGAGTCCCGAAAACATAAAAAATCTTGTTCTTTCGCTGTTTGTCGGAAAGACCACCGAAGAGCTATACATAATTTGCCTGGATAAAATGGGAAAGCTTATATCTTACAAAAAGATAAGCTCAGGAACACTTGATGCTTCTTTGGCTGATATGCATCTTATCGCAGAAACAATCGCAAAAAGCAAGGCTTCAAGAATTATGCTTTGCCACAATCATCCGTCAGGCATACCGTTTGCCTCCGATGCAGACATACAGGTGACAAAAAGCGTTAAATCCTTAGCCGAAAATATGGGAGTTTTCTTTGACGACCACTTTATCGTAGCCGACGGCGCAGTTATAAGCATGAGAAGTCAGCGCCTTTTTGAATCAAACAAATAAAAAAGCCCGCATAAGCGGACTTTTTTATTAGCCTATTAAATCGCAAAGGTCGTTTGCAAACGAAACAGGGTCAGAAACGTTCATTCCTTCAATAAGAAGAGATGCCGAATAAAGAACCTCTGTATATTTTTTAAACTTTTCTGTATCTTCCTTATAAAGAGCTTTTAAGGTTTCAAAAACCTTGTGATTCATATTTATTTCAAGAATTTTTGTTGCCTTGACCTGACCCTCTGTCGGCACTTTGCTTAAAACCTTTTCCATCGAGGAAGACACCTCACCCTCGCTTGTAATGCATACGGGATGACTTTTAAGCCTTGCCGTTGCCTTAACTGAAGAAACCTTTCCCTCTAAAACATTTGCCATTAATTCAAACATTTCTTTGTTTTCTTCTTTTGTTTCTTCTGCCTTTTTTGCCTCTTCTTCCGATTCTAATCCCAAATCGCTTGCAGAAACTGACTTAAATTCTTTTTCATTATAAGAATTTAAGATTTTTATTGCAAACTCATCGACATCCTCTGTAAGATACAAAATCTTATATCCCTTATCCAAAACCATCTCAACCTGAGGCATTTTTTCAATTTTGTCTGCTGTCTCGCCTGCTGCGTAATAGATAAATTCCTGGCCCTCTTTCATTGAATCAACATATTCTTTTAATGTCATATATTTTTTCTCATCGGAGGAGATAAACATAATAAGGTCTTTTAAAATATCCTTATCTGCGCCAAAAGAATCATAAATGCCGAATTTTAACTGTCTTGAAAAGTGTTTATAAAACGCTTCATAGTTTTCACGGTCATTCTTTTGCATGCTTTCAAGCTCGCTTTTTATCTTCTTTTTGATATTTGAAGCGATAGCCTTAAGCTGACGGTCGTGCTGCAAGATTTCTCTTGAAATATTTAACGATAAATCCGCTGAATCCACCAAACCCTTTACAAAACCGAAGTAATCGGGCAAAAGGTCTGCGCATTTTTCCATAATCAGAACGCCATTTGAATAAAGTGCAAGTCCTTTTTCAAATTCTTTTGTGTAATAATCAAAAGATGGCTGATTTGGAACAAACATAAGCGCATTATAGCTTACAACGCCATCAGTCTTTGTGTGAATAACTTTTGCGGGAGGTGCAAAATCGTGAAATCTTTCTCTGTAAAAATTATTGTAATCCTCGTCTGTAAGCTCGTTTTTGCCCTTTTTCCACAAAGGTACCATGCTGTTTAAAACCTCGTCCTCTGTGTAGGTTTCATATTCTTCTGATTCTTCTTTTTTTCTTGTCTTTGTGGTAAGCATTTTTATGGGATATTTAATATAATCAGAATACTTTTTAATAAGCTCTTTTATCTTAAACTCACCCAAAAACTCATCATAATTCTCATCTTCCGTGTTTTTCTTTATAGAAAGAGTAATCTGTGTTCCTGTTTTATCATACTCTGCGGGAGTTATATCGTAACCATCTGCCCCCTTTGACTGCCACATAAAAGCCTTGTCCGAGCCAAACTTGCGGCTTATAACAGTTACGCAGTCAGAAACCATAAAAGCAGAATAAAAGCCTACTCCGAACTGACCTATAATATCAATGTCTTCCCCAAGCTCGTTTGATTTTTTAAATGCTAAAGAACCGCTCTTTGCGATTGTGCCAAGATTTTCTTCAAGCTCTTTTTCGTCCATTCCAAGACCGGTGTCTGTAATTGTAAGAAGCCTTTTTTCTTTGTCGGCTGAAATTCTTATATAAAAATTTTCACGGTTAAACTCAATATTTTCATCTGCAAGAGAAATATAGTAAAGCTTATCTATTGCATCGTTGGCGTTTGAAATAAGCTCTCTTAAAAATATCTCCTTGTGAGTATAAATTGAGTTAATCATCATATCAAGAAGCCTTTTAGACTCTGATTTAAACTGTTTTGCCATATTTACATCTTCTTTCCTTATAAATTATAAAATATATTTTACCACATTATTCTTTTTTGTCAATATATTGACCTGAATCAAATAAAATGTTAAAATAAAAATATACTATATTAAAGGAGCGTGATACAGTGAAAAAAAAGAAAACTCTTATAATCTGGGCTATCGTTTTAGTTATTTTAGCCTCTGTATCAGGCGTTTTAATATGGCAAAAGGACAATGTTAATGCTTTATTTCTTTCCTTTAAGTATTCAAAAGAGGAAATCAGCGAAAAAATGTCTGAAAACGATAAGAATTTAAAAGAAGAACTTGAAAAAAAATATTCCATTAAAATAAGAGATTATACAGAAGAGGAAAAAGAGCTTATCGCCTCGGGCAAAATGTCTGAAAAGCAGATTCTTGCGAAGATTATCGCCGAAAGTTTAAAGGCAGGCTCAAGAGATGATGAGATTTTAAATAAGCTTACGGATTCTCAGAAAGATAAAAACACTGTTATTACTTTTGATAAAAGCGAGGTTTTAGTCCCCGTAACAGCGACCGAGGCAGAAAAAAAGAAAAAAGAGGAAAAAAATCCTACTCTTGTCGTTGTCGGAAAGCCGTCTGAGCAAGTGCCCGACACCCCCGCCAAGCAAACAGCAGATGAAATTATAAAAAAGCATGTTTCCTCTCTTTATGCTCTGGAAGCAAAATATATCGGCGCAATAGAAGGAGTTGTAGCGTCTGCTAAGGCAGAAGCAAAAGCCAAAGGTCTTACTAAAAAAGATACTTCGGCGCTTCTTTCAATCGGCGCAAGCTACACAAACACTGTAAATGCACTTGAGGCAAAGTGCGACGTCGAGGTTGAGGAGGTTTTAACGAGCTTAAAAGCAGAGCTTACGGCAATCGGCGCAGACCTTAGCATAATCGGGACAATCCGCACCGCTTATGCAAATGAAAAAAGCCTTAAAAGAGCATATTATATGAATATGATTTATTAATTTACTTAGTTTCTATTATTTTCTTATATACAAAATGTATATACTTTCAAAAAAGCGAAAAAGCCCGAAAACTCGGGCTTTTTTGTTTTTTTGTGCTTTTTTTAAAAGTTTCTTACCATATTTTGTGGGTTGAACTTCTTTTCTTTGCCCCCTATAATAGCAACTGTGGTTAACATAATACACCGCGCAGATTTAAATTGTAATCGCTGTATAGCCTATAAGTACAGTAAAATTTAGATTTGCTTAAGCGGTTTTGTTGTGTTATGTAAACCTCAAAACATTTTTTAAGGAGGCAACATATTTATGAAAAAGACTAAGAAAATTATGTCTTTACTTTTGTCTGTAGTAATGATGGTTTCAGTTTTTGCAAGCTTTTCTATAACCTCGTTTGCTTCAGATGAAAGCGAACAGTCAGCACACAGCGAAGCTATCAATGTGCTGAAAGCGTTATCAGTTGTTGTTGGTGACGCAGAATCAGGTCTTATAAGACCTAACGACCCCATTAAAAGAAGTGAGGTTGCCAAAATGGCAATAGCAATTTTGGGCCTTACAGACGTAGCGCAGGGCGCTTCATACCAGTCTAAGTACTCAGACGTACCTTCTGACCACTGGGCGGTAGGTTATATTAATGTGGCAACAGATCAGGGTATAGTTATAGGCGATGCGGAAGGTACATTCCGTCCTGATGACACAATAAGCTACCAGGAAGCTATGACAATTATAACAAGAGTTATCGGCTTTGAGCCCTACGCATTAGACCGCGGCGGTTACCCCGCAGGTTACCTTGTGGCAGCTGCTGAAAACAAGCTAAACAAAAATGCAGTTGTTTCAAACTCCACACAGAGCGCAACAAGAGGTATCGTTTCTCAGATTTTCTACAATGCTTTAGAAGTTAAAATGATGGAGCAGGTAGGCTTTGGTGACAATGTTGAGCACAAAGTAGGCGAAAAGACACTTCTTAAGAACAAGCTGAATTCAGAAAAGCTTACAGGTCAGGTTACAGCTACAAGCCAGAGCGCTCTTACAGGCACATCAGCGCTTGAGAAAAACGAAGTGAAAATCGGCACAGAGATTTATACTCTTGCAGACGGTATCGATGTAACAGCTCTTCTTGGCTACAATGTAAACGTATATATTAAAGAAGACGATTACGGCGATAAGAGCGTTATTCTTCTCTCTCCTGCACAGAACAAAAACTCTGAGCTTTTAATAAGCGAAGAAAACTTTGAAAGTGCGGAGGGTTCTGAAATCAAGTACTGGAAAGACAAAGACCATGACAAGAACGCTTCATCAGCTACACTTGAAGCTTCTCCTGTACTAATCTACAATGGTCAGGCAGAGACTTTCAGCCTTGATACAATCAAAATAACTGACAGAGCGGCTTCTCTTAAGCTTTTGGATACTGACAAAAACGGCAAGTTCGATATCGTTTTTGTAACAGAGTATAAAAATATGGTAGTAAGTGAGGTTATGCCTTCTTCAGGCAAAATCATTGATATGTACGGCGCACCCACACTAACACTTGATAAAGACAATGACCAGCTTGATTTTATAATCGAGAAAAACGGCGAAGCCATAGAGGTTTCTGACCTTAAAAAGTGGGACGTTATTTCCTTTACAGAAAGCCGCGACAAGTCTATTTACAGAGTGCATGTAGTAAATGAAGTTGTTGAGGGTAAGGTAAGAGAAATTTCAGGCGACTACAAAATAGGTATTAACGGCAAACTTTATGAAATTGCAGCTAACTACCCCTACGACATCGACCTTTCTGACGAAGGAAAGTTTTATCTTGATATTTTCGGAAGAATTGCAGCAGTTGACGCTACAAGCGGACTAAGCTCAAACTACGCTTTCGTACTGAATGCGGCAATCCCGAGCGAAATAGACTCAAATCTTCAGATTAAGATGTTTACAAAAGACGGTGAGGTTGTTACACTAAGTGCCGCAGATAAAATCAGATTTAACGGCAAAAACGGCCACACAGCTGAGGAAGTTCTTTCTTTCCTTAAGGCTGACGGCAAGGTTGTAAACCAGCTTATCACTTTTGAGAAAAACAGCGACGGAAAGATTGTTTCTATCCAGACAGCAACAGATAACACTTCTTCCGGTGCAATAAATGAAGACGGCTTTACTCACAACCTAAATCTTAAGGACGCTATCTACAAAACTGCTACCGGTAAGCTAGGAAACGTAAACATTTCAGACAAGACAGTTATCTTTGATATCCCCGCAGACTGGAAAGATGCTTCTGACCTTTCTGTAAGAGATGTTTCTATGTTTGAAAATGATACTCCTTACGACGCTTTGGTATTCGATATGGCAAAAGACTATACAGCAGGCGCTCTTATCGTAACAAGCACAACTTACCAGGCAAATGCATCTTCTGAGGTGGCGATTGTAACAGACATTATGGCTTCTTCAAACGACGATGATGTTATAGTGGATAAAATCGTTCTTTCTCAGGGCGGAAAAACAACAGAGCTTCTGGCAACAGGCCTTGGTGTTTTAGTAAAAGAAGACGGAAAGACAGCTCTTCAGCCCGGTGACATTATTCAGTACTCAACTAATGCAGCAGGCGAAATAACAAACTACAGAATTTTGTTTGATATATCTAAAAAGGCTACAGAGTTTACAGCAAGCCCCGCAGATGATTTAAATATTATCTACGGTAAGGTTTCAGGCAAATTCTCAGGCTCTATGAATGTAACTGTAAACGGAAAAGACGAGCAGAATATCTCCTTCGGCTCAGCTAAGATTTACAAGCTTGACGCTTCAAAGACTTCATCTAAGATGGTAACAAGCGCAACTACAGGCGACATTCAGAAATTCGACGATGCAGATCCTTATATGGTATTCGTAAAATCCTACAAGGGTGTTGCAGAAGAAATAATCATTATTAAGCTATAATAATCATAACACACTCGTGTCGTGATTTATCTAAAATTATAGGCAGAAGAGTCGGAAAACAGCTTTAGCTGTGCCGGCTCTTTTTGCTATCTTTTTTTAACAATCGGCTCAAAGCCCTCTCCTAAAACCTGAGTTGCCTCGCATGTTATTATAAAAGCGCGCGGGTCGAGAGCGTGAACAATGTTTTTAACAATATAATATTCGCTTCTTCTTACAACACACAAAAGCACCGTTCTCTTTTTATTTTCATACGCGCCTTTCGCCTCTAAAAATGTTGCGCCTCTTTCAAGAGTTGTCGTTATGGTTTTCGCAATTTTTTCGTTTTCATCTGAGATAATTAAAATTTGTCTTCCTTTATTAATACCATAAACTGCAATATCAATAACTCTTGTCTGACAAAAAATCGCCACAAGCCCAAAAAGAGCCGATTCAATATTTTTAAACACCAGTGCAGAGATGCTTATTATAACAAAATCTATTACTAGCATCGCAGTGCCTATTTGTATGTGAGGAAAACGCTGCTCGGTTAATATGCTTAATATGTCCGTTCCCGCAGTTGATGAACCTCGCATAAATATAGCCGCCATACCAATTCCCGTGAAAATTCCGCCGAAAACAGAAGCGAGCATTCTGTCTCCTATATATAAAGGAAAGAAAGGCGTCACAATTACGTCAATTATAAATGAGCCTATAAGAAGGCTCTTTACGGATTTTAAAACAAATCTTCCGCTTATTTTTCTTGATGCAACAATTAAAAGCGGGATATTAACAATGACAGAAAAAAGACCCACAGGAAACCCCGACAGATGCTTTACCATTATAGCTATTCCCGACACGCCTCCCGGCGCAATATCCGCACTTTCAAAAAAGCAGTAAATTCCTGTAGCATATAAAAAAGAGCCCAGTATATCAAACAAAACATCATATAAAAGTTCTTTCTTTTCCATTTGTTCACCCTGTAAACTTTTTGTTAGTTTTATCCTAAGCTCTGTTTTTTATGTATATAGAATTTCTTTTAAAAAAAATAAAAAAAGCCTTGACACGCAAGGTTTTCTATGTTATTATTATATATTGTATCATAGTCTAAAATGAGGTAAAATGCCCCTCTGTAAGTTGTTGGTATAATTATTATATCACACAATATATAGTTTTTCAAGGCTTTTTGCGATTTTTTTAGGCAATGTAGCTGTTTTTCTTCCCGAAAGCTTATGCCCTTGGGAAAGAAAAATAAAAAATTTTTTAAAAAATGTGAAAGTTTTTATACACTGCCGCGCCGTTTTTAGCAGAAAACGGAGTGCGGGGCAATTGAAATGCAATAATGCTGAGCTCAGGACCTCTTTCACGCCTGACAGACTAGCGTACGCATCTTTAATAGCCACCATAGTCTGCAAATTTTAAGATGAGGTGATACAATTGATGCCACATGAGATTACTCTTGGCAAAAACAAACGTATGAGTTTTGCCAAAATCAAAGAGCCTCTTGATATGCCTAACCTTATTGAAATCCAGAAAAACTCTTATGAGTGGTTTCTTAAGGAAGGTTTAAAAGAAGTCTTTGAAGATGTTTCTCCTATCTGTGATTACACCGGTAATCTGGTATTGGAGTTCTTTGACTACAAATTAGATTCTACTCCAAAGTACTCAGTAGAAGAATGCAAAGAGCGTGACACAAACTACTCTGCACCCTTAAGAGTTATGGTTCGTCTTATTAATAAAGAGACGGGCGAGGTTAAAGAGCAGGATATTTTCATTGGAGAATTCCCTCTTATGACCGATCAGGGAACATTTATTATAAATGGTGCGGAAAGAGTTGTTGTAAGCCAGCTTGTGCGTTCTCCCGGAATGTACTATGATATGGTGCATGATAAGTCAGGTAAAGAGCTGTTTAATTCAACAGTTATCCCCTACAGAGGTGCATGGCTTGAGTACGATATTGATGTAAACGATGTTTTCTCAATTCGTATAGACAGAACAAGAAAGCTTCCTGTTACAATGTTTATCCGTGCGATGGGCGTTGAAACAAATGCTGAAATCCGCGAGCTATTCGGTGACGATGAGCGTATCGAGGCAACACTTGAAAAGGACAATACCGATAAAGAGGCAGCTTTAATCGAGATTTATAAAAAGCTTCGTCCCGGTGAGCCTGCAAGTGCTGAAAGTGCTATAAGCCTTGTAACAAATATGTTCTTTGACCCCAAGCGTTATGACCTTTCAAAGGTTGGCCGTTTTAAGTTTAATCAGAAAATGGCTATGGCGGAAAGAGTTAAGAATCAGACAGCAGCAGAAGATATTATAGATTCTTCCACCGGCGAAATCATCTGCCCCAAGGGTGAGATTATTTCTTCTGATATGGCTTTGGCTATTGAAGAGGCGGGAATCAATGAAGTTTATGTTTTAGTTGAAGACAAGAAAAGAAAAATCTTTTCCAATAACATGGTTAAGCTTTCTAACTTCGTTACAGTTGACAAAAAGGATAACGAGGGCACACTAAAACAGATGGGCTTCCACACAACAGTTAGAAAGAGCGTTTTGGCTGAAATTCTAGAGAATCTTGAAGAAGAGGGTCTTTTAGAAGACACAGAAGCTCTTAAGAAAGCTCTTCTTGCAAGAAGGGACGAGCTTATGCCAAAGCACATCATCGTTGATGATATGTTCGCATCTATAAACTACTTTAACAATCTATGCTATGGTATCGGTTCTCTTGATGATATCGACCACCTTGGCAACAGAAGATTGCGTTGCGTAGGCGAGCTTTTGCAGAATCAGTTCAGAATCGGTCTTTCCCGTATGGAAAGAGTTGTTCGCGAAAGAATGAACGTTCAGGATTTGGATGTTGTAACACCGCAGAACCTTATTAACACTCGTCCTGTGGCTTCAACAATCAAAGAATTCTTTGGTTCTTCTCAGCTTTCTCAGTTTATGGACCAGACAAACCCTCTTGCAGAGCTTACTCACAAGAGAAGACTTTCTGCTCTAGGTCCCGGCGGTCTTTCAAGAGAGCGTGCGGGCTTCGAAGTTCGAGACGTACACTATACTCACTACGGTCGTATGTGTCCTATCGAGTCTCCTGAAGGTCCTAACATTGGTCTTATAAGCTCACTTTCTTCGTTTGCACGTATTAACGAGTATGGCTTTATCGAGTCTCCCTACAGACGTGTTGACAAGAAAACAGGCAAAATAACTGATGAAGTTATTTATATGACAGCAGATAAAGAAGACGGCTTCACTATCGCTCAGGCTAATGAGCCAATTGGTGAGGACGGAAAATTCACAAATAAAAAGATTACAGCCCGTTATTTGCGTGATTTCGTTGAGGTTGCACCTGAAGAAATCGATTACATGGACGTATCTCCGAGACAGCTTGTTTCAATAGCTACATCTATGATACCTTTCCTTGAAAACGATGACGCTAACCGTGCATTGATGGGTTCTAACATGCAGCGTCAGGCAGTGCCGCTTCTTCGTACAGAGTCCCCCATTGTCGGAACTGGTATGGAATACAAGTCCGCTAAGGACTCAGGCGTTGTTGTTTTGGCAAAGCGTGATGGTGTTGTTGAAAAAGTAAGCGCAAGCGAAATTATTATAAAAGGCGATGACGGCGAACGCGACAGACATAAGCTTTTGAAATTCCTTCGTTCAAACCAGGGTACCTCTATTAACCAGAGACCTATCGTTTCCGAGGGCGAAAGAGTTAAAAAAGATGATATTATCGCTGACGGTCCGTCAACTTCAAACGGTGAAATTTCACTAGGTAAAAATGCTCTTATCGGCTTTATGACCTGGGAAGGTTATAACTACGAGGATGCTGTTTTATTAAATGAGCGTCTTGTAAGAGATGACGTATACACATCTATTCATATTGAAGAATATGAAGCAGATGCCCGTGATACAAAGCTAGGACCCGAAGAAATCACCCGTGAAATCCCCAATGTTGGTGATGATGCTCTTCGTGATTTGGACGAAAGAGGTATTATCCGTATTGGTGCAGAGGTTCATGCAGGAGATATCTTGGTTGGTAAGGTTACTCCTAAGGGTGAAACAGAGCTTACAGCAGAAGAAAGACTTCTTCGTGCTATTTTCGGTGAAAAAGCAAGAGAAGTAAGAGATACTTCTTTGCGTGTTCCTCATGGTGAGGCAGGTATTATCGTTGACGTTAAAGTCTTCACAAGAGAAAACGGCGACGAGCTTCCTCCCGGAGTTAATGAATTGGTTCGTTGTTATATCGCACAGAGAAGAAAGATTTCTGTTGGTGATAAAATGGCTGGTCGTCATGG
Organism: uncultured Clostridia bacterium; assembly: GCA_937892135.1. GTDB lineage: Bacteria > Bacillota > Clostridia > UBA1381 > UMGS1253 > CAKSHP01. The sequence continues at coordinate 12,882 of CALAUK010000025.1, forward strand.
TAATAAGGGTGTTATTTCAAGAATTCTTCCTGAAGAGGATATGCCTTTCTTGCCTGATGGTACACCGCTTGATATCGTATTAAATCCCTTGGGCGTTCCCTCTCGTATGAATATCGGTCAGGTGCTTGAAGTTCATCTTGGTTATGCAGCTAAAGCTCTTGGCTGGAAGATTGCGACTCCTGTTTTTGACGGTGCAAACGAAGAAGATATCGCAGCACTTTTGGAAAAAGCAGGCTACGACCCCGATGGTAAGACAGTTTTGTATGACGGACGTACAGGTGAGCCGTTTGATAACCGTGTAACAGTAGGTTACATGTATTATCTAAAACTTCATCACCTTGTTGATGATAAGATTCACGCTCGTTCAACAGGCCCCTATTCACTTGTTACTCAGCAGCCTTTGGGTGGTAAAGCTCAGTTCGGCGGTCAGCGTTTCGGTGAAATGGAGGTTTGGGCTCTTGAGGCTTATGGTGCTGCCTACACACTTCAGGAAATCCTGACAGTAAAATCAGACGATGTTGTGGGCCGTGTTAAGACTTATGAGGCTATTGTTAAAGGCGAAAACGTTCCAGAACCCGGTGTTCCGGAATCCTTTAAAGTATTGATAAAAGAATTGCAGAGCTTATCTTTAGATATTAAAGTTCTTGATAAGAAGGGCGAAGAGATTGAGCTTAGCGAATACACAGATGACGATGATATTCTAACACCTTTGTCTGTTAATATTGAAGGTAATGAAGACAGTGTTAATCCCAATGCAGCATCTTCTTCCGTTTACTCTCCCGAGAGCGGAGACCTAGACAGTGAAGCAACATTTGTTTTGGACGAAACAGATGACGCGCTTTTAGATGCTTTAAGCTTTGATGATGACGATGACGACGCAGATATCGATGATTTCGAAGATGACGTTGTTGAAGAATTACCTGAAGACTTCGAAGATGATATCGTTGAGGACTTAGATGCCCTTGAAGATGACGACGAAGAATTTTAAGATTTTTAAATAGCCCGCATTTTGCGGATGCATTCTGCGGGCAGACAGCTTTTGTTAGCTGAAAACTTTAAAGAGGAGGTTTTCGTTTTGGAATTTACAACATTTGACGCCATGAAAATCGGACTGGCTTCTCCTGAAAAAATCAGAGAATGGTCTTATGGCGAAGTAAAAAAACCTGAAACAATTAATTATAGAACTCTTAAACCCGAGCGTGATGGTCTGTTTTGTGAAAAAATCTTCGGACCACAGCGTGACTGGGAGTGTCACTGCGGAAAGTATAAGAAAATCCGCTATAAAGGTATCATTTGTGACCGTTGCGGCGTTGAGGTAACACGCTCTAAGGTACGTCGTGAGAGAATGGGAAGCATCGAGCTTGCAACTCCCGTTTCTCATATCTGGTACTTTAAGGGAATTCCTTCAAGAATGGGACTTCTTTTAGATATGTCACCCAAGGTATTAGAGCAGATTCTATACTTTGCAGCATACGTTGTTACAGATTCAGGTTCAACAGATTTAGTTGAAAAAACAATTCTTACAGAAAAAGATTACAGAGAAAGCGTTGAAAAATACGGCGACCGCTTTAAAGCAGGCATGGGCGCCGAGGCAATCAAGGATTTATTGCAGCAGATAGACCTTGAAGAGCTTTCAAAAGAACTTAAAGAGGCCCTTGAGACTGCTCAGGGTCAGAAAAAGGTTCGTATAGTAAAAAGACTTGAGGCTGTTGAAGCTTTCAGACTTTCAGGAAACAAGCCTGAGTGGATGATTATGGATGTTATCCCCGTTCTTCCCCCCGAGCTTCGTCCTATGGTTCAGCTTGACGGCGGCAGATTTGCCACAAGTGACTTAAACGACCTTTACAGAAGAGTTATAAACAGAAATAACCGTCTTAAGAAGCTTTTAGAGCTTCACGCTCCTGACATTATCGTTCGTAACGAAAAGAGAATGCTTCAGGAAGCTGTTGACGCACTTATTGATAACGGCAGAAGAGGCAGACCCGTAACAGGCCCCGGAAACAGAGCATTGAAATCTCTTTCCGATATGTTAAAGGGTAAGCAGGGACGTTTCAGACAGAACCTGTTGGGTAAGCGTGTTGACTACTCAGGCCGTTCCGTTATCGTAGTAGGTCCCGAGCTTAAGATTTATCAGTGCGGTTTGCCTAAGGAAATGGCAATCGAGCTGTTTAAGCCTTTTGTTATGAAAACTCTTGTTGCAAAGGGTCTTGCTCATAACATTAAATACGCAAAACGTATGGTTGAGCGTGTTCGTCCTGAAATCTGGGATGTTTTAGAGGAAGTTATAAAAGAGCATCCGGTTTTACTAAACCGTGCGCCCACACTTCACAGACTTGGTATTCAGGCATTCGAGCCCGTATTGGTTGATGGCAGAGCGCTTAAGCTTCATCCTTTGGTATGTACAGCTTATAACGCCGACTTCGACGGTGACCAGATGGCTGTTCACGTTCCCCTATCCCCCGAGGCTCAGGCAGAAGCAAGATTTTTGATGCTTTCTGCAAATAACCTTCTAAAGCCTCAGGATGGTAAGCCCGTAACTGTTCCTTCTCAGGATATGGTTTTGGGAAGCTACTATTTAACATTGGTTAAAGAGGGCGACAAGGGCGAAGGCAAGGCATTTAAAGATGTTGACGAAGCTATAATGGCTTACAGAAATGACGTTGTAACTTTGCATGCGAAGATTAAAGTTCGTATTGAAAAAGAAATTGACGGTGAAAAGAAGAGCAAGATTATTGAAACAACCGTAGGTCAGCTTATTTTCAATGAAAATATTCCTCAGGACCTTGGATTTGTTGACAGATCTGACCCGTCTAAAGCATTTGACTTGGAGTTTACAAAGCTTGCAACAAAGAAACAGCTTGGTATTATCATTGACAGATGTATCCGTGTACACGGTTCTACTGAAACCGCAAAGGTTTTGGATAATATTAAGGCTCTTGGCTTTAAGTTCTCAACTCAGGGCGCTATAACAGTCAGCGTTTCTGATATTAAGGTTCCCGCAGCCAAGAAAGTATACCTTGAAGAAGCAGAAGCTCAGGTTGATAAGATTACCAAGCAGTATAAGCGTGGTATGCTTAACGATGACGAGCGTTATGATGCAATCATCAAGGTATGGACAGAAACAAGTGATAAGGTTACAAAAGCACTTATGGACAGCTTGGATGACCTTAATCCTATATACATGATGGCTAACTCCGGTGCCCGTGGTAGCGTAAACCAGATAAGACAGCTTGCAGGTATGCGTGGTCTTATGGCTAACACATCAGGTAAGGCCGTAGAAATTCCGATTCGTGCTAACTTCCGTGAAGGTCTTAGCGTTTTGGAATACTTTATTTCTACTCACGGTGCGAGAAAAGGTCTTGCCGATACTGCTCTTAGAACTGCTGACTCAGGTTACCTTACACGTCGTCTTGTTGACGTCAGCCAGGATGTTATTATCCGTGAAGAAGATTGCGGTGCAACAGCTGGTATAAAAGTAAGCGCTATTACTGACGGCAAGGAAGAAATCGAGCCATTGGCAGACAGACTATTAGGAAGATACACATTTGAAGATGTATGTCATCCCGAAACCGGCGAAGTTTTGGTTGAAAAGGGCGTTCTTATGAAGGATGCTGAAGTAAACAAGATTATTGCTGCCGGAATTAAAGAGGTTACAATCAGAAGTATCCTTACTTGTAAAACACCTGTTGGTGTATGTTCACGTTGTTATGGTTCAAACCTTGCAAGCGGTGATCCTGTTCCCGTTGGCGAAGCTGTTGGTATTATAGCAGCTCAGTCTATCGGTGAGCCCGGTACACAGCTTACAATGCGTACTTTCCACTCAGGTGGTGTTGCCGGTGACGATATCACTCAGGGTCTTCCCCGTGTTGAAGAATTGTTTGAAGCACGTAAGCCCAAGGGTGTTGCAATTATATCTGAAATCGGCGGTAAGGTTAAGATTTCCGAAACAAAGAAACGCCGTGAAATCACTGTTACAGATGATGAAAGCGGTAATGCGCAAGTCTACGTTATCCCCTACGACTCTCGTATTAAGGTAGTAGATGATCAGGTAATTGAAGCCGGCGATCCTTTAACATCAGGTTCAATTAACCCCCATGATATCCTTAAGATTAAGGGTTCTCGTGAAGTTCAGTCTTATCTTACAAGAGAAGTTCAGAGAGTTTATCGTATGCAGGGTGTTGAAATTTCTGATAAGCACATCGAGGTTATTGCCCGTCAGATGATGCGTAAGGTTAAGGTTGAAGATTCAGGCGATACTAACTTGTTGATGGGTAGTCTGATAGATATGTTTGAGCTTGAAAAGGCTAATGAAGAAGCAAGAGATATGGGCAAGAGAGAAGCAACAGCAACAGTTGTTCTTCTTGGTATCACAAAGGCTTCTCTTGCAACAGATTCATTCCTTTCTGCTGCTTCCTTCCAGGAGACAACAAAGGTTCTTACAGAGGCTGCTATCAAGGGTAAGGTTGACCCGCTTCTTGGACTTAAGGAGAACGTTATCATTGGTAAGCTTGTTCCTGCAGGTACAGGTATGAGCCTATACCGTGATGTTGATATCCGTGTAAAAGGAAATGAAACTGCTATGAGCTGTGCATTTGATGCAGCTTTAGCTGAGAGTAACTTAATAGGTTAATTACAGAGTGGATTTTCACTAAAATCAGTGGAAATCCATTTTTTCTTTCTCTTCCCCATTCTTATTTTACATTTTTTTCCATTTATTAAATGTTTCACGTGAAACACTCTCCCCTATTGGCATTTCAAAAGTTTCACGTGAAACATTTTTTGTTTTTTAGCCTAAAACCCTTTACTAAATCACAATATTGTGCTAAAATATAAACAAATAGTATATAGAGAGGAAAATGATTATGGCTAAAATCATCGCAGTTGTTAATCAGAAAGGCGGAGTTGGTAAAACAACAACATCTGTTAATCTGGCTGCAGGACTTGCATATAAAAAACAGAAAACACTTCTTATAGATACAGACCCGCAGGGAAATGCGACAAGCGGCATAGGTATAGACAAAAAAGACATTGAGAATTCAGTGTATGACTGTATTATAAATGAGGTTTCAGCAAAAGAGGCTATTTTGCCTACTAAACAGCCAAACCTTGATTGTCTGCCGTCTGATATTTCACTTGCAGGCGCAGAAATAGAGCTTGTAGGTGTTGATAACAGAGAAAACAGGCTTAAAAACTCATTAAAAGAGGTAGCGGACAACTATGACTTTATAATAATCGACTGTCCCCCATCTTTAGGCCTTATTACACTAAATGCCTTTGCGGCAGCAAATTCCGTATTAATCCCAATACAGTGCGAATACTATGCTTTAGAGGGATTAACACAGTTAACAGGCACAATAAAGCAGGTTAAGAAAACAATTAATCCCGACCTTGCACTTGAAGGCGTTCTTGCTACTATGTTCGATTCAAGAACAAATCTTGCCATACAAGTGCTTGACGAGCTTAAGAAATACTTCCCGGACAAGCTTTATGCAACAGCAATACCGAGAAATGTTCGTTTGAGCGAGGCTCCGAGCTTTGGAGAATCGATTTTGACATACGATATAACCTCAAAAGGCGCAGATGCTTATATTGCACTCGCGAATGAAGTTATATCCAAGAACAAAGGAGGTAAAAAATAATGGCAAAAAAAGGCTTAGGCAAAGGGCTTGGCGCTCTTTTTGAAAATGATAATCCCAAAGATGTATTTGGAACTGCTCCCGAGGAAAATGTGTCAGATAATGTTGTTATGCTTAAAATTTCAAAGGTAGAGCCTAATAAAGAACAGCCCAGAAAGGTTTTTGACGAGGAAAAGCTTGAAATCCTTGCAGAATCAATAAAAATTCACGGTGTAATTCAGCCGATTATAGTTAAAGAAGCAAAATCAGGCTATTATCAGATTATAGCCGGCGAAAGAAGATGGCGTGCATCAAGAATGGCAGGACTTAAGGAAATCCCCGCAATTATAAGAACTTATGACGAAATGGCATCTATGGAGATTGCTCTTATTGAAAATTTGCAGCGTGAGGACTTAAATCCCATAGAAGAAGCCCTTGGATATAAGTCTCTTTTAGATGTTTTTTCGCTTACACAGGAAAAAGTATCCCAAAGAGTGGGAAAAAGCAGAAGTGCGGTTGCAAATTCATTAAGACTTTTGTCATTAAATGCCGAAATACAGAAAATGCTCTCAGATGGCCTTATTTCAGGCGGTCACGCCCGTGCAATTCTACAGGTTCCGGAGGAAAAACAAGTTGAATTTGCGAAAAAAATAGCGGAATTAGGCTTAAGTGTGCGTCAGGCCGAAAAAATTGCCCGTTCTATGCAGGAGGAAAAGCCTGAGAAAACAAAGCCTATCAGAAATATTGCACTTGAAATGCAGATAAAAGAAATTCAGACAAGACTTTCATCTGTATTAGGCACAAAAGTAAAAATAACAAACGGAGATAAAAAAGGTAAAATTGAAATTGAGTATTATGGCAATGACGATTTTGAAAGACTGCTAACTCTGCTTAATTTGTAATATTATGGAAATATTATGAAATAATTTCCATAATATGCCTCTCTGTATTGAAATTTAATGCGTTGTGCCTATATCGGGTATTAAAATAAACTAATTTTCAATACAGCGCATTTTAGAGCCGTTTTAAGAGAATTCATTTTTTCTTTAAAAATTTACAATAGAATTCTCTTTTGATATTTAAAATTTAGTCTGTTTTTCATTTCCTGAAAGAATTTTTTAATTTTTTCAACCTAAAATTCGTTTTTTTGTTTTTTAGGCTAGACTAAACAATATTTTTGTACTATAATATATGATAGATATTTTGAGAGGAGTTTGGTCCTTAAAAATGAAAAATAAAAGCACAAAACAAATGTGGATATATGCCGGGGTTCTTTTTGCCGTTGCTTTAATTCTTATTTTGGTCACAACTATTACACAGTGGAAGCTGATTGGCGAAAATGGAAACCTCCAGGTGTTAGACAGCTTTACTCAAAGCTCGAATCAGCGCATTGAACAGCTGACGGGCGAAAATGTAAAACTTAAAGAAGAACTTGCAAAAACACAAAAAGAGCTTTCATCTTTAAAAGAGGCGCTCGTTTCCTTAGAAAGCGAAAACGCCTATATGAAAGATGAAAACGAAAAACTGTACAGCCTTATAAACTCTTACCTTGACGGAGATAAAAAGGCTGTCAGAGAAAAGATTAAATCTTTTTCAAAAGAACAGCTTGACGCTGTTTTGCCCGGTTTCTATGACGAAGCTAGTAATCTTTAGGAGGAATATAAATGTTAGACATTAAATTAATACGTTCTAATCCCGAATTAGTAAAAAAGGCGCTTGCAAGACGAAATTCTTCGCTTGATATTGAGCCTCTTTTAGAGCTTGATAAAAGCCGCCGCGAAATTATATATGAGGTGGAAGCTCTTAAAGCAAAGCAGAACGAAGTAAGCAAGCAGATTCCCGCTTTGAAAAAAGAGGGTAAAGACACTACTCAGGTTTTTGCTGATATGAAAGAAATTTCAAATAAAATAAAGGAGCTTGACTCAAAGGTTTCAGAACTAGATGAAAAGATTTCTCAGATGGTTTTAAGCATTCCTAATATACCAAACGAAAACGTTCCCGACGGAGCTGACGACAGCGCAAACGTTGAAGTCCGCAGAGTAGGGGAGGTAAGAGAGTTTGATTTTGAACCTAAAGCTCACTGGGATTTGGGAGAAAACCTTAATATCCTTGATTTTTCAACTGCAGCAAAAATTTCAGGCGCAAGATTTACAGTTTATAAAGGCGCAGGTGCAAGACTTGAAAGAGCGATTATTAACTTCTTTTTAAATACTCACACAGAAATGAGTGGTTACACAGAAGTTTTCACACCGTTTATGGTAAATCGCGATTCTATGACAGGTACAGGTCAGCTTCCAAAGTTTGAAGAAGATGCTTTCAGAGTAGCAAATAACGACTATTT
>CALAUK010000026.1 GCA_937892135.1 uncultured Clostridia bacterium
AACTGCAGCTATTCAGATATGAAAGATTTCACCCTCTCAGACTACGGCAAAACTAAGAAAGATTTTATAAAAATAGAAAGGGGAAACGCCTAATGGTTTGGGCAATTAAAATCATAAATTAATTTCTTGAAGGTTCGAATCCTTCTTCCCCGACTTTTTGTTCTATGTCTGGACAATTTTTGGCATAGTCTGGGGAGCGGCAATTTTAGGAATTGTTTTAAACGCTATTGACATAAAGAAGTTTAAGGTTTTAAGTATGATTACATATATTGCAATCGGCTGGGTTATTATTATTGCAATAAAGCCTATGATAGACGCTATCGAGCCAAATGGGCTTTATCTTCTTTTGTGGGGCGGAATAGCCTACACAGTAGGCGCTGTTTTTTACGGGTTTGGCAAAAAGAAAAAATATATTCACAGCGTTTTTCATATATTTTGTTTGTTAGGAAGCGTTTTGCACTTCTTTTCGATTTTGTTTTATGTTGTATAAAAAAAGCACCCATCGGGTGCTTTTTTTATTTATTAAGTTCTTTTAACAAAGATAAAAATTCTTTTTTCTTTTCTAAGATTTCATCAAAACGGGAAATGTATTCAATAGGGCCTTTAAAATTAAACACCCTTTCAATTCTTTCTTTGTTTCGGCTTACGACCTTTCCTGAGCCGCCTGCGCCAAGAGCTAAAATGCTTAAAACCTCTTCCATAATATTTATGTTATACTCTGAAAAATGGCCCTCTTTTGAATAGCCGACATTTTCTAAATTTCCCATCATATTTTTCTGACGGTACATATAATAAGGAAGTCGGCTCGTTTCTTTCATAAACTCCTGCGAAAAATCAAGCATCGCCTCGGCGGTTTCTCTTTTTGTTAAATCGTAGCCTGAAAGGCTCTGGTGAAGAGCGGAGCCACGCTTTATACTCATTGTGTGAACTGTTATATTCTCAGGCGAGTATTTTTCAATTTCGTTTAAAGTATAGATAAAATCTTCAAGCGTTTCTCCGGGGAGGGCAGCGATAACATCTGCATTTATCGTTTTAAAGCCAACCTCGCGTGCAAGAGAAAACGCATTTTTTATATCTTCCGGCGTGTGTGACCTGCCGATTAATTTTAAGGTTTTTTCGTTCATTGACTGAGGGTTTATGCTGATGCGGTCAACCCCGTAATTTTTTAAAGCTAAAAGCTTCCCTTTTGTTATGGTATCGGGTCTTCCTGCTTCAACACAAAACTCATTTATTTTGCTTAAATCAAAGTTTGAATGAAGAGCGTCCAAAAGGCTCTCAAGCTCATTTTCCGTTATCGAAGTAGGCGTTCCTCCGCCTATGTATACGCTTTTAATGTTTAAGTTTGTCTCCTTTAAAAGAGACGCAGAAAACTTAATTTCTTCATTAAGCTTTGAAAGATAAGGCTTTACATACTTTTGTGAATGGTTAAGGTCTGTTGAAACGAATGAGCAATATAAAC
>CALAUK010000027.1 GCA_937892135.1 uncultured Clostridia bacterium
CCTAGAGGGCGAAATTCTTAATGCCGGTGGCTCAATAACAGGCGGTTCTATGAATAAAGTGGCAGGTCTTCTAAGCCGTGCAAACGATATTAAAACCTTAAAAAAGCTTATCTCCGATTTAAAAGAAGAGCTTTCCAACCTTGAAAAGAAAAAGGCATCTGTTAATAAAGATGTTTTAAAGGCAGAAGAAGATTTTACAGCCTTTGAAGAAGTCGTTAACGAAAAACAACAGACAGTTGTCCGCTTAAACTCAGATTTTTCTCATATCGATATTTTAATCGACAGCGCAAAAAATTCTGATGGCGGCGCAGAGGCAGAGCTTATGCAGATTGAAGAAAGCATAAAGGCTGCAAACGATGAGCTTGCGATTTTAATTAACGAAACAACAGCTCAGGAGTTTAAAGCAGACGCTTTAAACAAAGAGATTGCAGAAGCTGAAGAAGCTTTGGAAGAGCTTTTAAAAGACCGTGAAACGCTTTCTGAGGAGTCTAAAGAAAAGACAGTTGCTCTTCATGTTAAAGAAAGAGATATATCTTCAATCGAAGAAGAGATTTTAAGGCTTAAAGAATTTAAAAAAGATGATTTAGACAGCATCTCTGAAAAAGAAGCAGATATCTTAGACATTAAACAAAAAAGCGAGAATGCCAAAAATCAGATTGAAGAAAAAATTAAAAAGTCATTAGAGGCATCGGGCAAAATAAGCAAGATATTAGAAGAGATTGCCTCTCTTGAAAACCAAAAGCAGAAAATCCGCGAGGATTCAAAAATCTACATTGAGCAGGAGCGAGAAGAAAGAGAAAAGCTTTATCTTTTAAAAGAAGAGCAAAACCGCTTAGATGCGAAAAAAGAAAAGCTCGACTCTGATATGGACAGCGCATCTTCAAAGATGTGGGATGAATATGAAATAACATATAATTCCGCCTTGGAATACAGAAAAAAAGACTTTGTTATCTCCGAGGCTAAAAAACGTGTTACTCTTTTAAAATCTCAGCTTAAAGGGTTAGGTAATGTTAATCTTGATTCAATTGATGAATACAAAGAAACATTTGAACGCCACAGCTTCCTTTCATCTCAGGCTAATGACCTTTCTGACGCAAAAAAAGAGCTTGAAAAACTAATAGAGCAGATTACTGAACAGATGAAAGAGCAGTTTGAAGAGCAGTTTAACATAATAAACGAGAAGTTTACCGAAACCTTTACCGAGCTTTTCGGTGGCGGAAGAGCAAGCTTAAAGCTTTCTGACCCGACAGATATCTTAGAAAGCGGAATTGATATTGAGGCTCAGCCTCCGGGAAAATCACTTAAAAATCTATCTCTTCTATCAGGCGGAGAAATGGCGTTTACGGCTATTGCACTTTTGTTTGCTATACTTAAAGTGCGCCCCACCCCATTCTGTGTCTTAGACGAAATTGAGGCGGCATTAGACGAGCCAAACGTGTATCGCTTTGCAGATTACCTTAAATCTTACTGCAAAAACACTCAGTTTATATTGGTAACTCACCGCCGAGGCACGATGGAAGCTGCAAATCTATTATACGGTGTAACCATGCAGGAAAAGGGCGTTTCAAAGCTTCTTTCGCTTAAGATGGGAGATATTGATTCATTGGAAAATTAAAGAAAGGTTTAGATTATATGGGTTTATTTGATAAATTAAAAACAGGACTTTCAAAAACTCGCGATGCCTTTTCTGATAAGGTTTCAGAAGTTTTTAAATCATTTTCAAAGGTTGACGAGGAGCTTTTTGAAGAGCTTGAAGACGCTCTTATAAGCGCCGATATAGGCGTTGAAACCTCTTTATACATTATTGATGAGCTGAGAAGCTCTGTTAAGAAAAACAAAGTTTCAGATTCTGAAGAGGTGAAGGAGCTTTTAAAGGATATTATTTACAACATAATGTCTGAAACGGAAGATTCCCCCCTTATAGAAAATGATAAGCTTAATATCCTTTTGGTAATTGGCGTAAACGGCGTTGGAAAAACAACAACCATAGGAAAGCTTGCAAAGAAGTTTAAAGATGAAAGCAACGAGGTTATTTTAGCCGCTGCAGACACTTTCCGTGCAGCAGCTATTGACCAGCTTGACATCTGGGCTAAAAGAGCAAACTGCGATATAGTAAAAAAAGACGAGGGCGCAGACCCAAGCTCTGTTGTTTTTGATGCGGTTAATATCGCAAAATCCAAAAATGCAGACATTCTTATCTGCGACACCGCAGGAAGACTTCATAACAAGAAAAATCTTATGGATGAATTAAATAAGATTTCAAGAGTTATTGAAAGAGAAGCGCCTAATGCTAATAAAAAGGTTTTATTAATTTTAGATGCAACAACAGGACAGAATGCAATAAGTCAGGCAAAGCTTTTTGGCGAGGCATCGGGTATTGATGCAATAATTTTAACAAAGCTTGACGGCACCGCAAAGGGCGGAGTGGTTATAGGAATATGTAAAGAACAGGATATCCCCGTAAAATATATAGGTGTTGGCGAAAGCGCAGAAGACTTGCAGGACTTTAATGCAAAGGATTTTGCAAGCGCACTGTTAGATTAACAAAAAAGAGATTTGGGTTACCAAATCTCTTTTTTTATCAGTCAATATTTAATTCTAACTTTCCGTCTTTAATTTCAAATGTTGAAAGAAGCGTACAGCATTCAGTATCACCATTCATCTTAAGTTCATCTGCCTCGCCATAGTCTGAAGAAGTGTAGCTTAAGCCAAACTCTGAAACCTCGGTCTCCCCTTCTTTAAACACCGACTTAAATCCGTCATCATATTTGTAAACCTTTAAAGTCCAGGCGCCACCGTCATATTCATACCTTTCAAAGCAGATATAATTTTTTCCGTCTTTTTCTGCGATATATATCTCGGACTTTGAGTCTTTTGATAAATCAAATATGTCCTCGGTCAAAGCAAAATATGCATTACGCCTTACAGAGCTTTCTTCTTTTTCATAAACCGAAATATCTATGCTTCCGTCCTCTTCAATGCAGGACAGCAAAAGCTCATTTTCATTATCTCTGTCTAAGTCTCTTTCAAGATAGCCAAAAACTCCCGCCTCGAAAAGGACCTGTCCTTCTTCTGTGCTCTTTATTATATCCTCGTTAGTCAGTATTTTACGGCCATTTATAGCATCGGAAAAGCCCGCACTGGCTTCCTTGTTGGCGGAAACTGCTACTTTGTCAGCTCCAGCTCCCTTTGAAGCGCCATCTAAATCAGGCGCTGTAAAAATTCTCACAGCCGCAAAAATTCCAAGCGCAACCACCAAAACAAGAATTATAACCAAAACAACTAAAGCAAAATTTCCTTTTGCTCTTCCTCTTGCGCCACGTCTGTATAAACCTCTTCCTCTCCCGGAAAATTTATTTCTGTACATAATCTCATCCCCTGAATTTCGTATTTTACACTCTCCCAGAGTCTGTAAAGGTAATTTCATTTTTATATATCAGATGTTAATAACCTTTCCTGCTATGAACTTAAATATTACTATAAAAATAACTATTAAAAATGCGCTCACCAGCGCGCCTAAACCAACAGCCAGAAGCGCTGCACTCCGAAGTTTTACGCGTTCTTTTAAAGTTATCTCCTCTAAACCGCAAACCGAAACCTCTTCAATTTCGTCTATATCCTCAGGGAGTTTAATATCAAAAACTTCCTCTGTGTCCTCTTCTTCCTCTATTGAGATACTCTCAAACTGAACAACAGTATCTTCTTTAGCCTCTTCGCTATTAAAAGTCGTGTCCTTCTCCCCTAAAAAGCCTTTAAGCTCGGCAGCCCCGGGATTTTTACAAAGTGCTTCACCACAAAAGGCACACACCTCATTTTGAGACATATTAAATTTACCGCACTTTCCGCAAACCAAAATTAATACCCCCTAACGTCTTGTCAGGATATGCTCACTTCTATCATCTGTCAGGCAAATTTTTATTCTGTCTTCGCCTATTATTTCTATTCCATAAACCACTTCTTTTGAACCAACAAATATTTTCAGGTCTTTATATTCATACTTTCCGGAATTTAATCCGAAAAGGTCTGAATATTCTATATTTTTTAAGCCGAGGCTCAAAACTGTTTTATCATTTTCTTCCCATGTGCCTGTGATAAACTCACAGAACACATCCTTGTTTTCTGTAACAATTTTTCTTGCCGCAGTGTAAGAATCAAGATAAGAAAACAATCTGTCGTGTGTTTCCGGTTTTTGATTTTTGTCTTTATATCTCAAAAACAACTCATACGCTGCTATCTTTTCTTCGTCTTCCAAAAGAGACTCACACATTTTTAAAAGGTCTGAGCTTTTTTCATAGTCTCCATCATCATAAAGTTCAATAGCCTTTTCTAAAACTCTTCCGCGAAGCGAGCTTTGAAGATATTCACTGTCTTTATAGTCTAAACAATTTGAAAACTCCTCATACGCTTTTTCGTACTCTCCATCGGCCTCATACTGCTTTGCTATCCGATATGTACACTCTAAAATAAGCTCTTTGGTGTTTTCATAATCTTCGTCAAGGTCTTTAAGCAAAGCTCTTGCCTCATCAGGCTCAGACTCTATCATGCTTTCTGCATACGCATAATTGCACCACATTTCAATCTCTTTTATATTTTCGTTTTTCTTATCCTCCGCCATAGATAAAAGCATTTTTGATGCGCTCTTATAATCACCCTGCTCCTTATACACCAAAAGCATATTATAATCACATTCAAAAATCATTTTGGAGGCATCTTTAAAGCTTAAAACTCTTTCAAACTCAGCTTTTGAAGCTAAATAGTTCTCGTCCTCAAAAAGAAAAAGCGCATTTTCATATATACTCTCTTCCATTTTATCCTTACTGTTTAAAAAGAAGCTGATTTTAGAAAATTTTCTTGACGCTTTTTCAAAGTCTCCGCCCGCATAATCGCCAAGGGCAGAAAAGTAAACTCCTAAAAGACCGCCTAATGCAAAAACAATAACCGCAACAACGCTTATCAAACAAATTATAAGTGTCTTAGGCTTTTTCTTTTCTTCTTTTTCTTCATTTTTTTCTGTTTCAGGCTCTATCTTCTGCACAGGCAATTTATAATTTACCGTCACTCCGCCGTCAAAAGCCTTTTTTATATCTTCTCTTGTAGTACGTATCGTTTGCTCGATATTATCTGTTCGTGTTTTGCCGCAAACAGAGCATTCTTCGCCCTCGTTAACAGCATTACACTCCAAGCATTTCCACATAACGAATACCTCTCAGTTTTATTTTTTTATCCTGCTTTTTTCTTTAAATGATACTAAAAGCTCATCAAAATATTTTTCAATAAAAATCCTTGCTGCCAGGTCAATTAAACTTAAGATAATAATAATTATCTGTATAACCATAATAACAATTACGCCCGCAGGCTTTTTTGCAAAGCTTAAAAGGTAAATAAACATAACGGTTGACAAAGCCGTTCCGATAAATACATCTGCCATATCAGACAAAACTCCGTTTTTTGAAACATACCAAGCCGCAATCTGACATGCAACCGGTACGATAAACACAAGAAAATAAAAGCCAAACCAGAACCAGCGCTCTGCGTCTTCTCCGTTAAACAACTCAATTATATAACGAAATCCATTAAACCACTGACCGTGACCATCTATGTTTACCGCTAAAAACAACGAAGCAAAAGAGCATATATACATAATAAGCTTTGAGTATTTAATAGCTTTCATCATACTCCGTCAACTCCTTATCATTAATATTATACAGTATATAGCCCAAAAAGTAAAGCTTTTTTATAACATTTGAATTAGTCCGAGTGCCAGCAAATGAGTGGGATAGTAAACATAAAAAAGCCACTTTCCGCCTCCCTTGTGCTGTCCGTTATAAAAAATAATAAGCACTCCTGCCAATAAAAAGCCGAAATGCCTTATAAATGCAGAAGATTTTAAAATATATGCTATGCTTAAAAGCTCTCCCCTTAATAAAAAATAAAGCGCCTGATTTTTAACAACAAACAACAAAACTCCCAAAAGGAGAGAAAGAAAAATTCCCTCTTTTTTCTTTTTGGCATAGTAAAAGGCTACAATCATCCATACGCCAACAAAGCCCCAGTCAAAATTAAAGCTTATAACAGATAGTATAAAAACGGCTACCCACTTTATAACGCTGTTTTTTGTTTTCTCCAGAACCTCTAGCGAAAAAAGTCCGAAAAGAAGTGTAAATCCCACATTAAGCCCAAGCGTTTCATATCCAAATGCCAATGCATACGGTATCATGCTTACCAGAGAAAAAACAAAAAGCCTCTTTTTATATTTTAATAAATTTTTTGTGTTATTATAGCCCTCGCAAATCATATATGCCATAATAGGAAACGTAACAGCACCAATAGTTCGGCAGATAAGATAAAGATGAGGATTTTTTAAAAAAAGTGCGGCAATATGGTCTATCGTCATGCAAAATATCGCAATAAGCTTAATATAAAATGTGTTAATTGTTTTCATACTAATCTTTCCTCTTTCGTTTACGAAAACAGGAGCAGCTTATACTGCCCCTGTTTTTTATAAAATTATGCGCCGAAGCCTCCGTCTATTCCTATAACCTGACCTGTTATATAACTGGCATCATCGCTTGCTAAAAACAAACAAAGCTTTGCCACTTCAACATCTTTTCCAAATCTTCCTAAAGGAATTTCGTTTCTTATGTCTTCTTTTTCTTCGTCTGTAAAGCACGAGTTCATCTTAGTGTCAATAACTCCCGGAGCTATTGCATTTGTGCATATATTAGACGGAGCAAGCTCTTTTGAAACAGCTTTAGTAAAACCTATAACCGCAGCCTTTGATGCAGAGTACACACTTTCGCACGATGCTCCTACCACTCCCCAGACAGAAGAAATATTTATTATCCTGCCCCATTTTTTTGATACCATATGGCGACTTGCAGCCTTTGTTAATAAATATGTTCCTTTCATATTTATATCAAAAACTCTGTTGTATTCATCTTCGTCCGTATCGCAAAGCATTCTAACGCTCGAAACCCCTGAGTTATTTATTAAAACATCAACAGAAAGCCCCTCTTTTTCAATTAATGAAAACATATTTAAAACCTGTTTTTCATCTGAAATATCGCACTTTATTTTCATAACATTTCCGCCAAAAGAGCGTATCTCATTTTCTAAGCTTTCAGCTTCTTTTTCGCTTTTAAAATAGTTTATTAAAGTAAAATATCCCGCTTTTGAAAACTCAAGCGCACACGCTCTTCCAATCCCCGTTGCACCGCCTGATATTAAAACACATTTCATTTTACCGCCCCCTACAAGACTAATCTGCCAAAGCAAGCCTCAGAATCATTTTTTTCTATATATACATTTAAAATTTTGCCTGTTATATCCTCATCACTTTTGGCAAATACAGTTATATAATTTTTGGTTTTCCCCTCAAAAACGCCCTTTTTTACCTCTCTTTCAAACAAAACCTCCATAGTTTTTCCCGTGTATGAATCAAGGTATGTTTTTCTTGCCTCATTAACCACCAAAAACATCTTTTCGCTTCTTTTCTGCTTAACCTCGGGCGAAACCTGATTTTCCATTTTGGCAGCGGGCGTGTTAGGCCTTGGCGAATAGGAAAATATATGAGCATCAGAAAAGTTAACTTTCTTTGCAAATTCAAGGCTCTCTTTAAATTCTTCATCGGTTTCTCCGGGGAAACCTACCATAATATCCGTTGTTATTGCGCAATCTTTAAACTTGTCTCTTAACAAGGTTACGATGCCAAAATACTCATCGGTTGTATATTTTCTGTTCATTCTCTTAAGCGTCTCATCGCACCCCGATTGAAGAGAAATGTGAAAATGAGGGCAAAGCTTGTCCGCTCCGGATACTGCTTTTACAAACTCCTCATTTAAAGTCATAGGCTCAATAGAGCTTAGTCTTATTCTTAAAAGGCCATCTATTTTATTTATCTCGCTTATTATATCAGCTAAGGAGGTATCTTCTAAGTCCTTTCCGTAAGACGCTATATGAATACCTACTAAAACAATTTCAGAAAAGCCTTTTTTGACAAGCGTTTTTATCTCAGAAATAACATTTTCTTTTTTTCTGCTGCGCACAGGTCCTCTTGCATAAGGAATTATGCAGTACGAGCAAAACTGACTGCACCCCTCCTGAACCTTTACATACGCTCTTGTACGCTCTTCAAAATCAGTTATTGTTAAATCCTCTTCAAAGGAGTGATTTTTTAAAATATCGGAAACGTAGCTTACCTTTTTTTCCGCTCCCTCTTCGCACATTTTAACAATATTTTTTCTGTCTTTAGTTCCGATAACAACATTTACGCCCTCAACTGCCAAAACGTCACCTGCAGCAGTCTGGGCATAGCAACCCGTCACAGCTATAACAGCACCAGGATTTTTTCTGTTTGCGCGCCTTATCATCTGCCTTGACTTTCTGTCTGAAAGGCCGGTAACTGAGCAGGTATTTATAACATAAACATCGCATTTTTCTTCAAAATCACAAACTGCATACCCCGCCTTTTTAAAAAGCTCGGATATTGCCTGAGTTTCATATTGATTTACTTTACAGCCTAAAGTGTAAAAAGCAACTTTTTTCATAGATTTTTCCTTTCAAGGTACAAACTTATTGACTAATTTTTGAAAAAATGTTAAACTATATATATAATACGAATTTTTAAGGAGGTATTTTTATGGTAGCTTTTGATATATCTTTAAAGTCAACAGAAGATGTTAAGACCTTTGTAGGCCTTATGTGCAAATACGATTTCGATGTTGACCTTATTTCAGGAAGATATGTTATTGATGCAAAATCAATAATGGGAATTTTTTCTCTTGATTTGAGCAAACCCGTTAGACTTGAAGCTCACACAGATGATGAGAAAATCAAAGAGGATATGAAATCCTTTACCGTTTAATACTAAAAGCCGCACGGATTCTGTGCGGTTTTTATTTTTTCATCGCTCTTTTTAAAGTCTCTGCATCTTCCTTGCTGCAGCCATCCTTTGAATATCTTGCCTTTTCATATATGCTTGTTATTTTTTCTTTTCTTTCATTGTCCAACAAAATGTTTTTTTCTATTTTTCTTGGAGTGTCAGACTTTAAAACATTCTTTTTCGTCACTTTCAAAACATATTTTTTATAAATCTTTCTGATTTTCCTGTTGCCCGAAAGCTCTTCTTCGTAAACTTTTCTTGTTTTTCTTGTTTTGGCATATTCATCATTTGAAAACACCATCTCTATCTTATCTATGCCTATTACTTTTGATTTTTTAAGTCCCCTGACTATAATAATCATTAGCCATATAACGAGGCTTAAAATAAGCGCTATCGTAAATATTATTCCAAGAACGGTAAGTATGTCATCTAAAATTATACTAAACCTCGAAAGCTCTTTTGTTTCAATGATAGATGTAAAATCGCCTCCACCCCCACCAGCAGAAAAGCTTTCTTCCATAGGTCTTGTTCTTCCCGTATCCCAAAAAACGATGTTTATTATAAAAACAAGCACTTTTCTTATCTGCTTTGCCACAAATCCTACGGGAATATTTATAAGCGAAAGCAAAAATGCTACAATAAAGCATATTCCGCAAAAACCTGAAAGAAGATTAAAGTATGATTTTCTTATCTGCCCCTCGGGGAAATTTTGTATATGGCGGTGCTCTTCAATAAAGTTTTCGTTAGAGCATGCACCGTCTAAAAACATACCTGAAACAAGAAATACTATACTCTCCAATACTGAGACCTCTAAAAGCATTGAAGAGCCCTTTATTTCTGAAACAAAAAACAACACAATGAAAACGATAATAAAAATTTTCGAAGGATATTTATCCCTTTTCTCAGTTTTTTTAAAGCGGTAAAAAACAGACCAGAAAAAAATTAAAACCAGGAATAAAATCACCGAAGCATCAAAATCCGAAACAAGTAAACTAAGCGAAAAAACAGCATCTGCCAAAATACATATCAAAACATAAAAGTAGTTTTTTTTGATTTTTCTGTCTGCAAAAACTACAACACCCGCATAAAAAAGGCACAAAACAAAAGACAAAATCACATACATGCCATTAAAGCCTGCAGTGCGAAAGTCAAATATGCAAAAAATAGCATGAAGCACAAGTGCGCTGATAATCATTTTTAATGCTTCAATTGTTCTGACAGCCTTCATACAGCATTTTTTCTCCTTATATATTTTCAAGGCGTTCTATTTCCCAGTTGTACATCTTAATTCCGCGTTCGCTCGCTTTTTTTCTGTCTTCGCCTTTTTTGTATACATTAACAAACAACACATCGTCATTAACTTGAAGCGTCTTTGCGCTTTCGATGACCTCTTTTTTTGACGCGCAGGACACAAACACATATATTGAATCTTTAAACTCAGGAATGTTTAAAACAGTTTCTCTTATGTCGTCTGCATTTTTAGTATCAATTAACGCCAAAGCCTTTTTTATGGATTTAATGTGAGATTCGCCCGCAGCAGGTGGCACAAAAACCGTTCCCCCTCTGACAGCATTTTTTCCGTTTGTATAAAGCCCTGTCGGAACACCACTTTTAGCAAACCTTACACAAAGCCCCTGTGCTATTGAAATACAGCTTTCAATCACTCGGTCCTCCACAAAATCGTTATCACCAAGAACATTTAACACAACCATAACCTGTTGGTTCGAAGTATAGCCATGAACATTTACCAACAAATCCTCACTTGAAGAAGATGCCTTCCAGTTAATATCTTTTATACTGTCTGAAGCATCATAAGCTCTTATCCCCTTAAATTCAAACGGATCTGAAAGAAAAGCTCTTTTCAAGATAACATCTCCGTATATATTTTTATACAGAACATCCATCTTTTTCGCGGGAGCAGACCTCGCCAGCACCAAAATATTTGCGTCACATTCACACGAAGCAGTAAGATGCGTTTTTACAAAAAGATTGTATGAAACAATTTCGATTTTATCTATATTATAATAACCTCTTCTTTTGCACAAAAAAGCGATACTTCTTGTTATTTTCTGAAAAAACATAACGGAAAAAACATCGCTTTTATAGCTCATATCCGACACTGAAACATTTTTTTCTCCGCCAAAATCCAAGTGCTTACTTACATAAAAGCGTACTCTTAATATGCTTACGGGAAGAAGCTTTGCATTTGTTACAACTTCTATAAGCTCGTTTTGCTCTCCGCACACACTCACATCGTCCCTGAAGCTTAATTCTACTTTAAGATTCTTTTGCCAGTATTTTTTATATATTAAATTATAAATAAAGCACACACAAAAAACGCCAATAAAAGCCAATACTACTTTCATTATACCTTCTCCGTTTACT
The DNA here is from genome assembly GCA_937892135.1 of uncultured Clostridia bacterium. Lineage (GTDB taxonomy): Bacteria > Bacillota > Clostridia > UBA1381 > UMGS1253 > CAKSHP01. The sequence goes on from CALAUK010000027.1 coordinate 11,267, forward strand.
TTTCCCAGTCTTCCGTGGGAGCTTCCACCTGACTTAATACTACTTTTAATATATTCTTACTGTCACTTTCAGCTTCAAAGCCTGTTTTGATTCTGTGTGCAAACACAAACTCCGAAAGATATCTTATATCATCTGCAGTAACAAAATCTCTTCCCTTAACGAATGCATACGCTCTTGCGGCATTAATCATACTGATAACGCCTCTTGTGCTTATTCCCATTTCGATATTTTTGCTTTCTCTCGTTTTAGTTGCAATATCGAGCACATACTTTTTGATGCAATCGTGAACAAAAACTTCCTTAACTTTATCTATTGCTTCTAAAACCTCTTCCTTGCTGCACACCGCACCAAGCTTTTCCTGAGGATTTTCCTTGATATATGCATCAACAATAGCCTTTTCCTGCTCCATTTCGGGGTATCCCACAGAAATCTTAAGCATAAAACGGTCTAACTGCGCCTCAGGCAAAGGAAAGGTTCCTGCAGTTTCAATCGGATTTTGTGTTGCAATAACAAAAAACGGCTCCTCCAGCTTATATGTTTCACCGTCAACACTTACCTGTCTTTCTTCCATACACTCAAGAAGACTCGACTGTGTTCTTGGAGTTGCACGGTTAATTTCATCTGCAAGAATAAAGTTTGCAAAAACAGGTCCTTGCTTGATAGAGAAATTTTCATGCTTTGCACTATATACCTGTGTACCTGTTACGTCAGCAGGAAGCATATCTGGAGTAAACTGTAAGCGACTGAAATCTGCATCAATCAACGACGAAAGTGTTTTCACTGCCAAGGTTTTTGCCAAGCCAGGCACACCTTCTAATAATATGTGTCCGTCACTCAACAGACCAATCAACAGAGCATTTACCAAATGTTTCTGTCCGACAATTGTTCTATTCAAACCCTCTACCAGGTCTGTAATGAAACCTGAATTACGTTCAATCAACTCATTGAGTTCTCTGATATCAATACGTTGAGACATTATTTATCTGTTTAAATTAAGAGTTAAACTTCTGGCATATCCATACGCGAAATCGCACAAAGATATAATCTTTGCAAAGATACTTCATAAATAAGACTTAACAGCTTAAAAAAGCATAAAATATCACTAAATGGCATAAAATTTTTACCACAAAAAAATTGCGCACCCTGATATCAGGATGCGCCATACTATTTTGTTCAAGATGTACACTCTCAGGGATTCGAACCCTGGACCCACTGATTAAGAGTCAGTTGCTCTACCAACTGAGCTAAGAGTGCATTACTTTTCGTTTTTGCGAGTGCAAAGATAATCCTTTTCTCTGTAATAACAAAACACTTTCAAAAAAAAATGGCAAAATTTATATAAATTCTTATTTCGTACTCAAAAAAACAGGATACCTCACTACTAGTTATATACAGCATACATTGATTATCCCACTTAAGTGCAATTAAGTGCACCACTAACTACGACCAAAAAGGTTTTACTTTTTTTTAAAAAAACAAGTTCTTGTTTAAAAAAACGTTATCTTTTTCAAAAGAGATTAGACTTTCTTAAAAACATATATAAATAAGCTAACATAAAAGACTATCACACTCAGAGAAAAAACAGTTATCATAAAAAATGAATTGGGGTTCAACAGAAGTGAACCCCAATTTATATTTTCATCTTGTTTTAATTCTCATGATAACCATAAACATTTCCATTACCATAACCATAAGTATAACCATAGCGATACCTACCATATCTACCCGATATATACTTCGTACCATTTAGAATAATTCCAAATTTCTTGTAATCACCTCCATCATACAACTCATCAACTCTCGACAATGACCGACGGTCCATCAATCCCTCACGCACTATAAACAAAGTAACGTCAGCATATTTTTTAATAATATCAGCATCTGCCACAATTTCTATTGGTGGTGTATCAAGGAATATATAATCATACTTTGATCTAGCCTCTTTAAAGAAACGATCCATAGAATCACTCATCAAAATCTCAGTAGGATTAGGCGGCACAACGCCTACAGGAAGCACATCAACGTTTTCACCAAAAGCATCTTTTACAACAATATCATCGATAGATTCTTCTTGCCCATTAAGATAACTTGTCAAAGCATTACGACTACTATCCACCAAATTGCTCAAAGAGCAACGTCTAATATCCATATCTACTACCAATACCTTTTTCCCTTTCAATGCAAAAGCTGCTGAGAGGTTAGAGGTAATGAATGTTTTGCCGCTTCCTGGATTAAAAGACGTCATCATCACGACCTTATTTTCAGTAGAGTCAGCCATCAAGTAATCTAATTTAGAACGTACTAATCTAAACGACTCATTTATATAATCGCGACATCCATCCTTGACAACTATACGAT
>CALAUK010000028.1 GCA_937892135.1 uncultured Clostridia bacterium
CAACACCCTTTTGTGAGAACTACGCCACCGCAAAAAGACGCGTGCGCAGTCCTTATAACTGTGCCGATATTACCAGGGTCCTGAAGCTTTTCGCACATAATTACGCAGTCACTCCCGCGCGAGAGGATATCTTTAAGAGAAGCCTTTTTCATAGTGCAAAGGGCTATTACCCCCTGCGGAGTAACAGTTTCTGCTATTTCGTCAAAAAGCTTCGGTGCAAGAGTGTAGACGGGCGAATCTACATTAAAATCTATGCTCGTCCCATCCTTTAATAATACACACTCAAAATGAGCGCCTTTTTTCATTGCATCACAAACAGAGCGCATACCCTCTATGAGAAACATATTTTTCTCGGTGCGCCCTTTTGAAGTTTTGAGTAGTTTTGCCGTCTTAAAAATTTTGTTTTCGCGACTTGTTATAATCATATAAACCCCGCTGAATTTTTTCTTTTAAAAACCGTTTCCGAAAAATCTATCGGAAACGGTTTAAAAATCAAATATTAAAGAGCCTTCTTTGCAGTTTCTACAAGCTGTGCAAATGCCTGAGCATCATTGATTGCGATTTCAGAAAGCATCTTTCTGTTGATTTCGATATTAGCCTTCTTAAGACCGTTCATGAAACGTGAATAGTTAATATCGTTCATCTTACATGCTGCGCTGATTCTTGTGATCCAGAGAGAACGGAAATCTCTCTTCTTAAGCTTTCTGCCAACATAAGCGTATGAAAGAGACTTCATAACCGCCTGGTTAGCAACTCTGTAAAGCTTGGACTTGCCACCTCTGTAGCCTTTAGCAAGCTTTAATATTTTTTTATGTCTTTTTCTGGTGCTGAGTGCACCCTTAACTCGAGCCATTTTATAGTCCTCCTACTTCTTATTTATAAGGTATAAGTTTCTTAATAACTTTTGCGTTTGTTACGTCAGCGAGTGCGCCCTTTCTGAGTCTTCTCTTTCTCTTGGTGTCCTTCTTTGTAAGAATGTGACTCTTAAATGCTTTTGCTCTCTTTACCTTACCTGATTTTGTAAGACTGAAACGCTTTGCAGCGGCTCTGTGTGTCTTTATTTTAGGCATAATATCTCTCCTCTCAAATGTGTATATATCTAAACTTTCCTATGGAAGTTTGATAATCAGTTCTTGGGCGAAATTGTAATCGCCATGTTCTTGCCCTCAAGCTTGGGCTTCTTGTCAACTGTGCCGAATTCCTCGGTACCCTTTACAAAGCGGTCAAGGATTTCTTCACCGATAGCTGTGTGATGAATTTCACGTCCGCGGAAACGAACACTTACCTTAACTTTATCACCGCTCTTAAGGAACTTGCACGCATTTTTAAGCTTTGTCTCAAAATCGTGAACGTCAATTGAAGGGGAAAGGCGAACTTCCTTAAGGTTAACAACCTTCTGGTTTTTACGGTTCTCCTTTTCTTTTTTAGCAAGCTCAAAACGATATTTACCGTAGTCCATAATTTTGCATACGGGGGGATTTGCGTTCGGGGATATCTTTACGAGGTCAAGATTTTTCTTATTTGCAACCTCAAGAGCATCTGCTGAAGACATAATGCCAAGCTGACTGCCGTCGCTATCGATTACGCGCACCTCTTTATCCCTGATTTCTTCATTAATCATCATTTCCTTGCTAATGGAAAACACCTCCAAAAATAGCTGATGCCTGCCCAACAAAAAAGCGGCAGGAGAACCTACCGCTACATAATACAAGCATAATAAAAAAGCTTATCTTATTGACCGTACCAAGTAATCCTGCACGGTGAGAAGCGGTAACTTCTACTTCATTGCTACGCTATTGTAACACGTCTTCTTTTATTTGTCAACAGTTTTTTTGTTTTATTGCAGAGTTTTTATAAAATCATCCATTTCCACGGTTTTACCGCTTTTCCTTGCCTCTTCCGCAGCAAAGCAGATAAGATGGCTTCTTACCGATGTGTTAATATCTGAAACTGAGAATGAAGGCTCATCAAGAGCAATATAGCCATAAAGATCCTCCATTATTCCCATATCTCCGCCACCATGCCCTCCTGCGATTGTCTGGTCAAGGATTTTGTCGGGAGTATAAACATTTTTGGATTCCCCTGTTTCAAAACTGTAAAAATCCATCGTCTGGTTTTCCATATCGGCACGAAGTTCGCCCTTTGTTCCCATAAAAACAGTGGTTCTTCCGCCCTTATTGAAAGCAGACATTGTGAGCGAAGTATAGTTTTCCTCTCCAAACTGCATATTTACAATCTGGTGGTCTACTACATCGTTATCGCATTGATAAACGCATCTTCCGTATGGAGAAGTCTTTAATATTTCATCCAACTCATCATCGGAAGGATTGAATTTATTTACAACAACCGCCTTGAAATGCTCTACCTCCGCAGTGGGAAATCTGTAAAGCGCAGGAGCGTAGTAATAACACTCATCCTTATGCGGACAACCATCCATACATCTTTTCGGTGCCCCTTCGGGTTTATTAGCCTCGCAAAAGTGAGAAAGTGTACCAACCGACTGTACGCTTGTGCAGGATTTTCCCACAAGCCACTG
>CALAUK010000029.1 GCA_937892135.1 uncultured Clostridia bacterium
CGACAGTTGGCTCTGTTTGCCCCAAAGCTATAATAACATAAGGAAGCGTATAAATATTTGTTACTGCACTATCTTCGCTTTCCACTAAAGCCATAAGCCTTTCCACAAGGTCAACATGCTTATAGTTTTTTGTAAAAATTTCTCTTACATCACAGCCTAATGCTCTTAATCCCAGAATTGACTTTGCTATGTCACCGGGTTTTTCGGCGCTTTCTGCAAAAGACACCATCAAATCAAGAGCTTCTTTCTTTTTTTCTTCACTCATTGAGTTCTCGTTTTCTCCAAAAACCTCTTCGTAAGCCGCCATATCAGCTAAAATCCAGGGAAGATTACCTCCTGCCTCAGACAAATTGCTTTCACTGTACATTTTTGCAATTCCGTGAAGAATTTTTTCTCTCTCATCTTCTTCCACAGTAACTACGCAAACCGGTGCAGTAATCGCAGCAACGCTTGTGTCGCCCAAAAGCTTATTTTTCTTTGCAGAAACAACATAAGTTCCTGCCTCGTCAAACAAAAGCGTCGCCTGACCATTTTCATCGGTTGAAATTTCTGTTTCTTCTCCATTTAAGGTTATATTGGCATCTTCACATAACGAATAAACAGCGTTTCCATCTTCATCGTATCCACTCATATAAGAAAGAACTAAAGAAAGCTCTTCTGCGACTGTAAGTTCAGCTGTTTGCTTGTCAAAATAAGCATAGCCCTCTGTGTCTGGATAATAGCTTTCGTAAATAAAGGCGTCTACAAAATCGCCGTCCTGTACTGTATTTTCAAGGCTTGTTACCTGCACTTCGCCTATGTTTAACTGATAACCGAATTTATCGCTGTCATCTCCCCAGAGAATTTCTATTCCCAAGCCCCAGTCGCCTTCAGATGAAGCATAAGCCGCCTCTCCATCGGGGCAATAGGTAATATGTGCTTGTCTTAAGCAATCATCTAAATTATAGCTTTCTTTACCCGAAAGCGTCACCGGAACATACGCCATTACTTCTCCGTCTTTGCTTGTTAAAATTTCGCCATAGCGGCTAAGCGAAAGATACACTGTGATTTCTCCACTCTCACCCTCAGCAAAAATTGACATTGGGCAAAGCACCAATGCAATAGCCATAATCATAGCCAAAATTCTTTTTTTCATTACTCTTACCTTCCTTTTCATTAGTTTTAATATATAAAAAAGCTGCGGCAGTTTTCTTTTGAAAACTACCGCAGCTGACTTTTTCTGCGATAAATCACAATCGGCACAACCGAAAAAAACCAAAAAGCAACAGCTTTTTCCTCACGCCAAAAAATGATTCCCATACGGAACCATATCAAAGCAGGTCTTCCGACTCATATCATATAAAGTAAAACTTTGCATTCTTGTGTTCTGCCTTCTCAGTTTCCCAATGACCGGCTTTCACCGACAAACACAAAAACATTCGATACATACGGCGACAGTAATCGTCACGGATTCTAACCGTGTTCCCTTTTCACCTGCGGCACCTAAAGCAGTACCACAGACACTCTGTGTGATAATATTTATTTCATTTTAACACAATTTTTAGTCTAAATCAATGTTTTCCAAATTTTCATTTTACCAAATCTTCATACACTTTCCTGATATTTTCATATATAAATTCAGGCTTTTTCTCGCTTTTTTCGACATCTTCCATTGTGCCCTCACCGCTTAAGACAAAAACTGTACTTATTTTGGCATTTACACCGCAGGCTATATCAGTATAAAGTCTGTCTCCGAAAAGCACTGTTTCCTCTTTTGAAAATCCGGTTTTTTTCATCGCAAGATATGCCATTTCAGGCTCGGGCTTTCCTATAAACTTAGGGCGCTTTTTTGTTGCATTATAAATTATGTCTGCAAAAGAACCGCAATCAGGAACAAAGCCGTACCACACAGGGCACACCCAGTCGGGATTGGTTGCAATATACGCTATATCATCTCTTAAAAGAATACAAGCATCCTCAAGCTTTTTAAAGGTAAGCTCTGTGTCATTTGAAAGGCAAAGGCAATCAATACCCTCTTCTCTGGCAGTTGTTACATTAAGCCCTGAATCACGAAGCTGCTTTACAAAAGATTCTGTGCCGAATGCATATATCTTTTTGTATCCCTTTTCCTTAAGGTAAACAATTGTGGCATCGGTAGATGTTAAAAAATCATCCTCTGTTGAGTTTATACCCATTTTTTCAAGCTTTTCTATGTACTTGTCGACACCTTTTGAAGAATTATTGGTAAGAAAAATATATCTTCCGCCGATAGACTTTACATAATTAAGAAAATCGGTTGTTCCGTCAAAAAGCTCATTATCTAAATATATTGTTCCATCCATATCAAGTAAAAAAAGTTTTTTGTTTTTCATAATTTCACCACTATATAAATAATCATTATTTTTGATTCTATCACAAAGTTTTAAAAAAATCAACTGACTAATAAAATTTAGTTTTTAATACATAAACATCAAACTTTTGTCAAATAATACATACACAAAAATGTACAGGAGGAAATGTATGAAAAATAAATTTTTTGGTGTTCTGCAGCGTGTAGGCAGATCGTTTATGCTGCCTATTGCAATACTTCCCGTTGCAGGACTTTTACTCGGAATCGGCAGTTCATTTACAAATCAGACAACCCTTGAAACCTATAACCTCACAAGTTTTATCTATCCCGGAAGTATAGTCTATACTCTTTTTGATGTTATGAGTAAAGCCGGAAGTGCAGTTTTTGATAACCTTGCACTTTTGTTTGCAATAGGCGTCTCTATCGGTATGGCAAAAAAAGAAAAAGAGGTTGCGGCTCTTTCGAGTGTTGTTGCCTTTTTAGTTATGCACACCACAATTTCAGCACTTATTTCAGCCCGAGGCGGAGCGGAGGCTATGCTTGAAAACTCAACCGCTTCTGTTTTGGGAATAACATCTCTTCAGATGGGTGTTTTCGGCGGTATAATAGTAGGCCTTGGAGTTGCCGCACTTCACAACAGGTTTTATAAAATAAAGCTCCCTGCGGTGTTTGCTTTCTTCGGCGGAACAAGATTTGTTCCTATTATATCGGCACTTGTTTATGTTCTTGTCGGCGTAGTAATGTTTTTTGTGTGGCCCATTGTTCAAAGGGGAATTTCACTTCTTGGTAACCTTGTTTTAGCATCAGGCTATGCAGGAACATGGATTTACGGTATCATAGAGCGTGCCCTTATCCCCTTTGGCTTACACCACGTTTTCTATATCCCGTTCTGGCAGACCTCTGTCGGCGGAACTGCAGTTATTGACGGAGTTTTGGTTTCGGGCGCGCAAAACATATACTTTGCAGAGCTTGCATCAAAAACAACAACTGCATTTTCCGTTTCCGCAACAAGGTTTATGTCAGGAAAGTTCCCGTTTATGATATTCGGTCTTCCCGGTGCGGCGCTTGCTATGTATAAATGCGCAAAGCCTGAAAAGAAAAAGATTGCAGGAGGCCTTTTACTTTCTGCGGCGCTTACCTCGATGCTTACAGGTATAACAGAGCCTTTGGAGTTTACGTTTATCTTCGTTGCACCTTTAATGTATGTTATTCACTGTATTTTAGCGGGCCTTTCATTTATGCTTATGCATATATTTAATGTCGGCGTGGGAATGACATTCTCAGGCGGTCTTATAGACCTTTTCTTGTTCGGTATCTTGCAGGGTAATGCAAAAACAAACTGGATATATATAGTTATTGTTGGTATTTTCTACTTCTTTATCTACTGGGGTATATTTAGCTTTATGATTAAAAAGTTTAACTACACCACCCCCGGCCGTGAAGATGAAGGTGAAGAAACAAAGCTTTATACAAGAGCTGATGTTGAGGAAAGAAAAAATAAAGACTCTCAGTCAGCTATGATAGTTCGAGGTCTTGGCGGAAAAGAAAATATAGGAGACCTTGACTGCTGCGCAACAAGGCTTCGTATAACAGTTAAAGACTCAAGTAAGGTTTCAAAAGAAATCTTAAATCAGTCGGGCGCAAGCGGAGTTATTGTAAAAGGTAACGGCGTTCAGGTTATATACGGACCTACCGTTACAGTTATAAAATCAGAGCTTGAAGAATATCTTCATACGCATATAGAAAAAGAAGAAAAATCTTTTGTTCTGTCCGCTTTTACAAAAGGAAAAGTTATTCCTTTAAACGAAGTGCCGGACGATGTTTTCTCAGATAAAATATTAGGCGACGGCGTTGCAATAGAGCCAGTCGAGGGAAAGATTTTTGCCCCCTGCGACTCGGAAATTTTAAACACATTTGAAACAAAGCACGCCATAGGCTTAAAAACAGAAAACGGCTTTGAGGTTTTAATTCACGTTGGAATAGACACAGTTAAGCTTAACGGAAAGCACTTTTCGTATAAGGTGAAAAAAGGCGACAAAGTGAAAAAAGGCGACCTTCTTATTGAGTTTGATATTGAAAATATCAAAAAAGAGGGCTTTAAAACAGTTACTCCTATGGTTTTGGCAAACACTGATGAGATTTTAAAGCTTGAAACAATTAAAACCTCCTCTGCGAATCAGGGAGACGATATTTTAAAAATCATATACTAATTAAAAAAAGCAAACAGCTTAGCTGTTTGCTTTTTTGTTAAAGTCTTCAATTAGCTTCTGAATTTCTTCTTTTGCCTTTTTGATATCCTCTAAAAGACTTCTTGCGGAAATTCTTAATGCTCCCCCGCCTAAGATAATAATCTGCTCAAGTCCGTCAGATGTTGCAACATAAACTCTGTTGTTTTTAGAAAGCGTGTGCGTTGCCTTTTCTATATAAGCATCGGCGGTTTCTGCTTCCTTTGTGTAAACAACTGATATATTGTCAATCTTTTCAACCTCTCGGTGTTTTCCTTTTACCTTGTAGGCATCAAAAACAACTATAACCTCGCTCTCTCTTACCGACTGATAATCAGAAAGCTTTGATATTAAACTGCTTCTTGCCATATCAAGACTTTCCTTTGCATATTCTTTAAGCTCGTCAGAGGAAAAAATTACATTATACCCGTCAACAAGAAGATATGTTTTATCGTATTTTTTTATCTTCGTCTTAGGCTTTGCGGAAGGCGTCTCTTTATGAGTTTTAACCTCGTAGGTCGGCCTTGCGGTTATTTTCCCGTAGGTATTTTCAAAAATTTTAATAAGCTCCTCATCGGTTGCGTGTATTCTCTCTTTTGGGCGAAATGCGGTTTTTAATTCTTCCTCGTCTTCCTTTTCATCAGTTTTCATGGGAAGATGCATAAAGTCATAAACCTCATTCCACTTAACCAAAAATCCCGCTCCGTGAGTGCAAAAAACTGAATCGGGCGTATTTAATAAATCTGCCTCGGGGTCATAACCAATGCTTTTTATAATCTCTTCGGCATTTTTAGCCTCTCTGTACCCCGCAAGCTTTAATGTAATATGCCCTCTACCCTTGGTGTAGGCTATAACTTCTTTTGGGTACTCTGAAATGCTTACAACAGGCGCTTCGCCTTTTAAAACAGAAAATTCGCCCTCAGTATCAGGAAGAGACAAAGTGCCTCCCATTTTTTCAATATCCGTCATCGCACGGCCTGTGTTTTCCTGAGGAACATATAAGCAAAAGCTGTACCAAGGCTCAAGCAACACGCTTTTTGCATTCATAAGGCCCTGCCTTACCGCACGGTAGGTTGCCTGCCTGAAGTCGCCGCCCTCGGTGTGCTTTATATGAGCCTTTCCCGAAACAAGAGTTATTTTAACATCAGTTAATTCCGAACCCGTTAAAACACCTAAGTGCTTTTTTTCTTCAAGGTGAGTCATAATAAGCCTTTGCCAGTTTTTAGATAAAAAGTCTTCCGAAACATCAGTGCTAAAAACTATTCCGCTTCCTCTTTCTCCCGGCGAAATTACAAGATGGACCTCTGCATAGTGGCGAAGAGGCTCAAAATGGCCTACTCCGTATGCAGGCTCAAAAACAGTTTCTTTATAAACAATTCCGCCACAAGCAAAATCGATATCTGTTTTAAATCTTTCGAGTATAACCCTTTTTAAAACCTCGCACTGAACCTCGCCCATAAGCCTTAGATGAATTTCTTTAAGCTGTTCGTTATAGAAAACATTTAAGCTTGGCTCTTCTTCCTCAAGCTTTCGGAGGCGTGATAATAAAACGAGCGTATCAGTTCCGTCATTAATCTGTACTTTATAAGAAAATACAGGCTCTAATAGAGTTTCGTCTTTAGTTTCTTCAAAGCCAAGCCCCTGACCGGGATATGTTCTGCTAAGCCCCAAAAGTGCGCACACAGTGCCCTCTTCGGCTTTGTTTACAGAATTAAACTTGTTTCCCGAATAAACCCTTATTGAATTAACCTTTTCTTCTAAAAGCGTATTTGTTTTATCGGTATATGAAACCAAGTCTTTAACATTTAAAACACCGCCCGTTACCTTAATATGAGTTAAGCGGTTATTAGATTCGTCTTCCGTTATTTTAAAAACTCTTGCCCCAAATTTATCGTTTGGTTCTTTTTTAGTTATATTTTCTAAAAAGAGCTTTAAAAATTCGTCTACTCCCTCCTGCTTTAAGGCAGAGCCAAAAAAACAAGGGAACACTTTTCTTTTTAAAATAAGCTCTTTTATTCTTTCTTTGCTTACTTTTCCCGTTTCAAAAAATTCTGCCATCGCCATATCGTCTGACATAGCGATGCTTTCAAAAAAGCTATCGGATATCTGCTCTTTAAAGCTTACGCAGTTTTCCGAAAGCTTTGCCTTTAAATTATGAAGAAGAGAGTCTTCATTATATGGCGAAATATCCATCTTGTTAACAAATACGAACACGGGTATGTTATGATTTTTTAAAAGGTGCCATAAGGTTTCTGTGTGGCTCTGAACGCCGTCTGTTCCGCTTATAACCATTATCGCATAGTCTAAGACGGCTAGTGTCCTTTCCGTTTCAGACGAAAAGTCAACGTGCCCCGGCGTGTCAAGCAGAGTTATAACAGTATCCTCGCAGTTTAAAATTGCCTGCTTCGAGAAAATTGTTATACCTCTTTCTCGTTCTATATGATTTGTGTCTAAAAATGTGTCTCCGTGGTCAACACGACCTCTTTTTCTTATTTCTCCCGCTGAGTACAAAAGCCCCTCGGAAAGAGTTGTTTTTCCCGAATCCACGTGGGCAAGTATGCCCAAAACAATTTTTTTCATTATTGTTCTCCCGTGTTAAAATAATCGTATACTACTTTGGAAATTTTGGCAATTTCAGTTTGCATATTATAACCATTAAACTCCATAACCGAAATTGCTATTATATAATCGCACGCGGGCGAATAAACTATTCCGACGTCCGATTCAACAGTTGAGCTTTCGCCTGTTTTATTTAATGTGACTGTGCCCTCAGGAAGATAAGCCGGAATTTTATTTCGCCTTTCCTGTGCTTTTAAAAAGCTTAGCATTTTTTCGTCCATCTCTTCTGAAACACACTCTTTTTTATAAATCTTTTCTAAAAGCTTTGCACTGTCTTTCATAGACACGCGGTTTCTGCCCGGATATAAGATGAAGCTATCTAATTTATGCTCCTCGCGGACATATTTATATCCCTCGTTTTTAGCGTATTCTGTAACCTTTTTTGCGCCCGCATCGAAACTTCCGCCGCCTATAATTGAAACAATTTCGTTTGAGTCATAATTTGAGCTTTGGCAAATCATTTTCTTTACGATTTCATCGTTTAAATCGGAGTTTTCAATCTCGCCTTTTTTTACTAAATCATAGTAGCACGCCATATTAAAAAGCTTTATAACGCTTGCAGCAATAACCTCGCCCTCGCCGACTGTGGCATACTCATTTTTATCAAGGTTTTTAACATATATCTGCCACTTGCCCGCCCTTTTATTTACTTCTTCTGCTAAAAGTTTTTCAAGCTTTTCATCATAAACTTCGTATTTATATATATCTACTTCTTTTTTTATTTCTGTTTCTATAATTTCTGTTTCTATAAAAACTTCCTTCGGTTTTTCTTCATTTTTAGCGCAGCCTGCATAAAATAAACATATAAAAACCAAAGCTATACTTATAAGCTTTTTTATCATTACCCATCACCGTTTAAATTAAATTTCACAAGATAAAGTATATAATTTTTTTGCGCTCTTGTCAACAGAGCAACGAGGCTTAAATATGAATTTTTTTGAAAAAACGGGTTATAACAATTACATAAGAAAACGAAGGAGAAATAAAAAATGAAAAATTTTACCTACACTATAACTGACAGCGACGGAATTCATGCAAGGCCCGCAGGAATTTTAGTTAAAAAAGCATCGCTCTACTCTTCTGATATAACAATTTCCTTTGCCGAAAAAACAGCTGATGCAAAAAGAATTTTTGCAGTTATGGGGCTTGGAATAAAAAAAGGCGACACTATTTTGGTTTCAGTCTCAGGCGAAGATGAGGATATTGCACTTTCGGAGCTTTATGAATTTTTTAAAGAAAATCTCTGACAGGAGGAAAAATCTTGGTTATCTATAAAGGAAAAAGCGTCTATAAAGGCATTGCCATAGGAAAAATAAAAGTTTTTGAAGATGAAGAGCCTTTGGTAAAAAGAATAAGAATATTAAGCCCCGAGGCTGAAAAAGAACGCTTTTTTAAGGCAAGACAAGAAGCGTCAAACGAGCTTCACGCTTTATATGAAAAGGCGTGCCGTGAGGTAGGCGCCGCAAGCGCTGCAATCTTTGAAATTCATCAGATGATGCTCGAGGACGAAGACTACACAGACTCTGTTGAAAATATAATACAAAATCAGTCTTTAAATGCAGAATATGCAGTTTTGCAGACTTCGAAAAACTTTTCTTTAATGTTTTCTTCAATGTCTGACAGCTATATGCAGGCGCGTGCCGAAGATGTTAAAGATATTTCAGACAGAATTATCCGCATACTTACAGGCAATACAAAAGAAAACATGGCATCAGGCGAGCCCGTTATTCTTGCCGCAGAGGACTTAGCGCCAAGTGAAACTGTTTCACTTGACAAGTCTAAGGTATTAGCCTTTATAACAAAAAAAGGCTCATCAAATTCGCACACGGCTATCCTTGCCCGAACAATGAACATTCCCGCTCTTATAGGAATTGACCTTTCGGGCGAAATGGCTGACGGAAAAATGGCGATTGTTGACGGATTTTCGGGAAAACTATATTTAGACCCCGATGAAAAGACGCTTTCATTGATGCGCGAACGCCTCAAAGAAGAAGAGCATAAAAAAGAGCTTTTAAAAACCTTAAAGGGCAAAGAAAACATCACAAAAGACGGAAAAAGAATAAAACTTTTCGCAAACATAGGAAGCATAAGCGATTTAGCCTCTGTTTTAGAAAATGATGCTGACGGAATAGGCCTTTTCAGGAGTGAATTTATATATCTTGACAGAAAAGATCTCCCCACAGAGGAAGAGCAGTTTGAAATATACAAAACAGTTGCACAGACTCTTGCAGGAAGAAAGGTTATTATAAGAACTTTAGACATCGGAGCTGACAAGCAGGCACCATACCTTAATCTTCCCAAAGAAGAAAACCCCGCAATGGGAGTTAGGGCTATCAGGCTTTGCCTTACGAGACCTGAAATTTTTAAGACACAGCTTCGTGCAATTTTCAGAGCCGCAGTGTATGGAAATATATCTGTTATGTATCCTATGATAATTTCAGTTTCAGAGCTTGACAGGATTAAAAGCATTGTAAACGAGGTAAGCTTTGAGCTTAAAGAAAGCCTTATCCCGTTTAAAATTCCCGAACAGGGAATTATGATTGAAACTCCTGCATCGGTTATGATTTCAGATATGCTTGCAAAAAAAGTGGATTTTTTCAGCAT
>CALAUK010000030.1 GCA_937892135.1 uncultured Clostridia bacterium
CTTTGCGCTTTCGGTTTTGTCGGTATTAGGCGTGTTTAAAAGCTACGCCGTAATAAGCTTTGCAATTCCGTTTTTAATTTTAGGTCTTCCCATATTTGACACGGCATTTGCAATTTTAAGAAGAGTTTTAACGGGAAAAGGAATTATGACTCCTGACCGTGGGCATATTCATCACAAATTGGTTGATATGGGCTTTTCGCAGAAGCAGTCGGTGTTTATTTTATATGCGATGAGCTGTGTTTTGGGAATAACAGGCGTTGTTTTGACTTACGATAATGCAATCCGCGCAATATACTGGCTTATAGGTGCAATTGTGGTTGTAATCTTAGGCGGAATAGTAACAAGAATAAAGCACATAACAGAAGAGCATAAAGAAGAAAATAAAGAAGAAGCAGAAGAAGATATTAAGATAGTTTTAAAGAACATAGACGACGAGGAGGCATAAGAGATGGAAAAGAAAATAAAGGTTTTAACTGTTTTCGGAACAAGACCCGAGGCAATAAAAATGGCACCCCTGGCAATAGAGCTTGAGAAGTGTTCTTATGTTGATTCAAAGGTATGTGTAACAGCACAGCACCGCCAGATGTTAGACCAGGTGCTTTCTATGTTTAACATAAAGCCTGACTATGACTTAGACATTATGAAAGAAAGGCAGACGCTTGCGGGAATAACCTCAAGGGTTTTAGAGGGATTAGATAAAGTTATAAAAGAAGAAAAGCCCGATGTTATCTTAGTTCACGGCGACACGTCAACAACATTTTCAGCCGCTCTTGCCGCATTTTACAATCAGGTTAAAATCGGTCACGTTGAGGCGGGGCTTAGAACATACGATAAATATTCACCATATCCCGAGGAGGCAAACCGCTGTCTTACAGGCGTTTTAGCGGATTTTCACTTTTCGCCCACTGAGGCAAACAAGAAAAACCTCCTAAAAGAAAATGTTAACGAAGAAAAGATTTATATAACAGGTAACACAGTAATTGATGCTTTAAAGAGCACAGTTAAAGAAGACTATGTTTTTAATGACGAAAACCTTAAAAAAATTGACTTCTCAGAAAACCGTGTTATCTTAGTTACGGCTCACAGAAGAGAAAATTTAGGCGAGCCTTTAGAAAACATCTGCAGTGCAATAAAGGAAATTGCAGATACTTATGAGGATATAAAATTCATCTATCCCGTGCACTTAAACCCTGCCGTAAGGGAAGTAGTGTATAAAATACTTGGAAATCACGAAAGAATAAGCTTAATAGAGCCTGTTAATGTTGACGATTTGCATAACGCGATGGCAAGATGCTTTATGGTTATGACAGATTCGGGCGGTCTTCAGGAGGAGGCGCCGTCACTTGCTAAACCCGTTGTGGTTTTAAGAAGAGAAACAGAGCGTCCCGAGGCGGTATCGGCAGGAACAGTTGTTGTTGCAGGAACTGACAAAGACGACATTTTAAAGATTTCAAAAAATCTTATTGAGAATAAAGAAGCGTACGATAAAATGGCTCACGCCGCAAACCCCTATGGTGACGGAAACGCATCAAAGAGGATTGTAGAGGCTTTAGGCTACGAGTTTGGAATTTTAAACGAGCGCGTTAAGGATTTTAAATAATGAAAAAGAACCGTGATATTTTTAAAGCGATAAGCCTTTTTTCTCAATTTGGAATAAGTATGATAACGCCTGTTCTTATTTCGGTAATCTTTTTTAAATTTATAGCGGACAAGCTGTTTTCGTCAAGCAAGTTAGTTATAATTTTAGGCGTTATTATAGGAGCGGGAAGCTCGTTTTTGACTATGTATAAAATGATAAAAAGGACAAGTGATAAAAATGAGTGAAAGCGTTAAAAAAAGCATTAAGGTGTATGCGCTTATTTCGTGCGCATTCTGCCTTGTGCAGATTATAATAAGCTGTATATTTTTTAATAAGGGAAATCTTCTTTCTCTTATTTTGGGCGCAGTATACGGAAACTTATATAACTCGCTTATGTTTTTTCATATGGGAAAATTGGTGACAAAGGCTTCTTCAATGGAAGAAAAAGAAGCAAAAATATATATGCAGACACGCTATACTTTCAGAATGATAATTCTTGCTTTAGCGGTTGTTTTGGCGGTGTATATTTCTTTTGTAAATGTGTATGCTGTTATTATACCAATGATATACAGCAGACTGGTTTTGTTTATAACCGGTTTAATATACAATAAAAAAGGTGGCGAAAAAAATGAATGCAACAGTTAGCGGTCCTAAAATCATTTGGGAATTTTTCGGCATAAGGATAACAGAAACAATACGAAACGGCTGGATTATAATGGCACTTATAACTGTTTTGTGTATATGGCTGGGAAGAGGACTTCGCCTTCGAAACCCCTCAAAAAAGCAGGTAGTAGCAGAAAAGCTTGTTAGTATGCTTTATAATTTAGTAGAAGATGTTATGGGAAAAAAGTACACTTCCTTTGCCCCGTATATCGGAACGCTTTTTACTTTTTCAATAATAGGAAGCCTTTCTTCTCTTGTGGGTGCGCGCCCTATGACAGGCGACCTTAACACCACTCTTGCGTGGGCAATAGTTGCAACAGTTTTAACGATAGGCAACAATATCCGTGTAAACGGCGTTTTTAAGTGGCTTAAATCGTATGTCGAGCCTGTGCCGTTTATGCTTCCGTTAAATCTCGTGGGCGAAATTGCAAACCCGATTTCGATGGCATTTCGTCATTTCGGAAACATCGCATCAGGCATTGTTATTTCATCTCTTATGTATGCTGCGCTGGCTACTGTAAGTGAAATGCTTTTAGCTAACACGTTCCTTTCGGGAATTCCTCTTTTGCAGATTGGTCTCCCGGCGGTGCTTAGCGTATATTTTGATTTGTTTACAGGCTTTCTTCAGGCTTATATAATATGTATGCTTACAA
>CALAUK010000031.1 GCA_937892135.1 uncultured Clostridia bacterium
CAGTCTTCATTATTTTACACTAACCGCGTACCTGTTGTCAATCAAGGTCAGTCCAACAAATAGGACTTGCATAAAATTTTTCAAAAAGGAAGCCACCGGGATGTTTTTTCTGTAAGCAATTTTGCAAGAACCGTTGTATCGACAGTATCCACGGAACCGGTGTTTTTTGATTCGCGTTCATCCATAGCTGCTTCGGCTTCCTCAATTGTGTCAAAAAAGTGGCTATCTTTATTGAACTGCTGATATATTTGTGTTACAATATTTACTGTAATACGTCTGAAGGATACACGGAAATGTTTATAAGCATTAAGGAGGAAAATAATGAAGCCTAATATTATCTTTTATTTTTCTGATCAACAGCGCTGGGACACGCTGAACAGCAGTCTTATGCCAAATGTCTGGGAATTGGGCGAAGAAGGCGTGCTGTTTGATAATTCTTATACTTGCCAGCCTGTTTGCGGACCTGCCCGTGCCTGTTTGCAAACAGGTCAGTTCGCAACTGAAAACCGTTGCTATTGGAACGGGATTGCTTTGAAAGAAGATACGAAAACTTTAGCTGATTATTTTAATGAAAACGGATATGATACAGCGTATATCGGAAAATGGCATCTTGCTTCAGACCGTTATGCAGGTATCGGTGTTCATTGTGAAAAAACTGCTGTTCCAACTCAAAGACAAGGCGGTTATAAATATTGGCGTGCAGCAGATGTTCTGGAGTTTACCTCGCACGGTTATGACGGATATGTTTTTGACGGTGACGGCAATCAGATTGACTTTAAGGGTTACAGAGCGGATTGCATAAATGACTTTGCGGTTGAATATGTAAATAACCATAACGGCGAAAAGCCTTTTTTTATGTTTGTTTCGCAGCTTGAACCACACCACCAGAATGACAGCGGTCATTTTGAAGGGCCAATAGATAAAGTTGATGATTTCCGTGAATATCCTTTGCCGGAGGATTTAACATTTCTTAAGGGAAATTACAAAGAAGAGTATCCCGATTATCTTGCCGCTATTCATTCCCTTGATGAAAATGTCGGAAGACTTGTTAAAGCCCTGAAGGATAAAGGACTGTATGATAATACGGTTATAGTTTACACAAGTGACCACGGGTGTCATTTTAAAACGCGAAATGACGAATATAAACGCAGCTGTCACGATTCGAGTATACATACGCCTCTTGTATTTGGTGGCGGGGCAGTAGATAAAGACGAGGTTATGAATTGTCTTGCCAGTCTTATCGACATTCCGCCTACACTACTGAGTCTTGCAGAAATTGAGGTGCCGAAAGCTTATTCCGGAAACATTCTCCCGGTTAACAGGAAGGATGTTCCCGAAAGAGATTGTGTTTTTGTTCAAATCAGCGAATCACAGGTCGGCAGGGCAGTACGCACAAAGGATTGGAAGTATTCTGCCAGAGCACTCGGATCGGGAAATACTAAACACAGCGCACTGGTTTATTATGATGATTTTTTATATGACCTGAAAAACGATCCTGACGAAAGACATAACCTTGTAAATAATAAAAAACACCTTGATACTCTGCGAAAAATGAGAGGGTTGCTTGCAAGAGAAATGGTTAAAGCCGGTGAGAAAAAACCGATATTTTTCAAGCCCTTGAAAGTAAGAAGCTTTTGATTTTATGCGATTGCAGATAATAAAAGGTACAACTGTATATTTTAATTAAGGGTGTACCGTTTTTGTGAGCGAAGAGTTTTTGTAAAGCTTGAATAAAAATATATGGTGCATTCTGCAAGTGTCGGGAGAGCCCTGAAATGGTGTCAGGAAAGTCATGGGTTCGATTTTAAATGCCTAAACCACAAAAAACACTTCTTCGGAAGTGTTTTTTTAATGAAATAAATTTCTGAAAGAATTTATAAAATATGTTACGGCTTATGGTGGGATTTCACTTGATACGAAGTATCCGATTTCATAATCCGTACGCCAATAACGGGTGGCTGTTATAGAAAGATAAAAACGGTATCTGCCATACTGTTGTCATATAAGATTTCTTATAATATTGAATATTGCTATTCCAAGCACAAGCAATTGAACACAGTTGAATGCTTTTTCAACGGTTTTTTCACTGCATTTTTTGTTAAGTCCAGCACCGATAAATCCACCAAAAATCGCACCGATAATCATAAGTGGCGCAATTGACAGGTCAAAATTTGAAAAGCCCGTTGTGAGTGCCACTGTTGTAAGTTTTGAAATCTGTGCAAACAGAATTGTAACAAGCGAACACACTGTTGCTGTTTTTGTGTTCACAGAGAATAAGAAAATTATGAGTGCAACATTGATAGGACCGCCACCGATACCTAAAAATGATGAACAAACACCGAGAAAAACACCTACTGCAAGGGAAACAAATACGCCATCCCATTCCTTGCCTTTGATTTTTCGTTTGTTTTTCATATAAAGGAATACACACAGAACAAGTACCGTCAATACACAATTTTGCACAACGGTTACAACAGAGTTGGCATTAAATAAATTCACAATAAATGTGAGTAGTTTTTCACCTAAAAATCCACCTGCAACGGAGCCTATCCCCAACGGTATTGCATTTTTATATGGAATTTCTGTTTTGGCTTTAATCTGTTTCAGGACAGACACAATAGCCATCGAAAAGACAGTTATTGATGAAACAATACCAATGGTTTTCACATCATAATCACCTAAAACATCCATAAGTGGCTTGATGATTACGCCGCCACCCATTCCAGTAAGTGAACCTACAGTTGTAGCAAAAAGTGCTAACAGAAAATAGACAAAAAACTGCAAATAAACACCCCCCATAAAGTCTTACTTTTAAATTAATTATATCCCCGAACAAAACAAAAAGCAACAAAAAATAGGCAACACGCTAACCTACCAATATTAACATAATAGCAAATTGAAGTTTGTTGGGATGAATGCATAATTAAGGTTGCTGCATTATATCAATCATCCCTACAAAGTCAATTTTTGTTTTCTTAAATGATTTTATATCCATAAGCTTATATCTCTTTTTTTACATTAAAATCACTATAAAAATAACTATATTTTTTATAATTTAATTATATCATATTTGCTCCTTGGATTTCAATACACACTATGATAAATGAACACTAGCAACTGCACAAGATAGAGATTTTGTGAACAATTTGCAGACAAATTTATCCGGCTATACGGAGAAGGACATACAGTATAATTTGCGTTTTATATTTAAATATCAATTGTATGTTTTGTTTATCATAAAAGCAATTAGACAATACTCGAAGCGAAGAAAAATGATTTGTAGTGACGAAATTAACACAACATCATTCGCCTTTTTGTCGCTCACTTGCTAATATTCTGCTAATTTTTATTAGCAAAACGGCATAATATCAGAGAAAACCAAGAGTGACTT
>CALAUK010000032.1 GCA_937892135.1 uncultured Clostridia bacterium
CAGCAGTTTCATCGCAAGAGCTTTCTATCGCAAGTATTTTTATTTCTTTCATTTTAGTCACCTATTTTTTTAAGCATCAAATATGCATCTTCATTATTGTCTTTATAATAGCGTTTACGGACACCTACAGTCTCAAACCCCTTTTTTTCATATAGCTTCTGAGCCGGAGTATTAGACTTTCTTACCTCAAGCGTTATACTCTCTGCCGAAAGCGCCTTTGCGCAAAGAAGTATTTTTTCTAG
Organism: uncultured Clostridia bacterium; assembly: GCA_937892135.1. GTDB lineage: Bacteria > Bacillota > Clostridia > UBA1381 > UMGS1253 > CAKSHP01. The sequence goes on from CALAUK010000032.1 coordinate 243, forward strand.
GATTTTCTCGCCTATATGCTTTCTTCTGAAAGCGGGGCTTACGGCGATATTTGTTATCTGGGCATCGCCTGCCACACACCAGAAGCCGCCATATCCAACAACACTTCCGTTTTCTGAAATAGCCGCAAAATACATCGCATTTTCATTTTTTATTTCTTCTTCGAACATAGCTTTAGTCCAGGGGCGAGGAAAGCTAGCCTTCTCCACCATAAAAAGACCTTCTATATGCTCTTTGCCACAAGGCACAATTTTAACACACATCAAACTCGCTCCCGATTTTTTCTTTGGCTTTTTTTACCGCCTCGTAAATCTGCTTTGCACAATTTTCATACACAAAAATATCTCCGCCATAGGGATCAGCTATATCACCATTTTCGCCTATATACTCCAAAAGTGTATATGTTTTTTCCTCTGCACCGCCGCCAAAAAGATATAAAAGCATATCCTTATGAGAATTAGTCATAGTTAAAATTATATCCGCCTCGGAAACAGTGTTCGCGTCAATATTTTTTGCCGTATGATTTCTTATATCTGCCCCGTATTCCAAAACCGCCTGTATGGCGTTTTCGCTTACACTCTCGCCCTCATTTGCATTTATTCCGCCCGAAAGCACATTTATCTCGCAATCAAAATCCTCGCTTAAAAGCTTAAAAAGCCCCTCTGCCATCGGTGAGCGGCAGGTATTTCCCGTACAAACAAATAAAACATTCATCTTACTTTACCTCATCTGCTCTTATAATTTTATTACCTGCGGATTTATATAGTCTGTTTCTGACAGACAAAGAAAGCTCATCTTTAAAGCATATCAAAGCAAACACCGTGTCCGTCTTTCTCTCGTCAAACTCACGAAGCGCCCCAAAAAGACCATTTGCATATTCATCAGAAGTAGCTTTGATGTCTATATATTCAGCATTAAACACGCCTTTTTTAAAAATTCCGCAGTCTAAAATTCCGTTTTTTCCATTTCCGAATTCTTTTATTATCTTGCGGAGAGTTTCTTCTTTAAGATTTTTTTCACATTCCACAACATACACATTTGCCTCAGGTGAGTAGTGGGTGTACTTCATTCCCGGGCACTTCGGAATGTCTTCGTCCGAAAGGGTTATATCAGGTGAGATTACATCTCCTATAACCTCTCTTATCATATTTGCCGTGATTTTTCCGGGGCGAAGAATAACAGGCACATCTGCCGTCATATCTATAACTGTAGACTCTATCCCAACCTCACAAGAACCGCCATCGGCTACAATGTCAATTTTTCCGTTCATATCTTCTAACACATGGCGAGCCTCAGTAGGCGACGGTTTTCCCGAAGTGTTCGCAGACGGCGCTGCCACCGAAACGCCCGATGCCTTTATAATAGCAAGCGCAACCTTATGGTCAGGCATTCTTACTGCAACAGTGCTTCTTCCTGCGCTTACACAGTCAGGTATAGCATCTGATTTTTCCATTATTATGCTTATAGGTCCCGGCCAGAAAGCCTCCATAAGCATTTTTGCCTTTGGAGGAATGCATTTAACAATTCTTTTTACAGAATCAAAATCTGCAACGTGCACAATAAGAGGGTTGTCCGACGGTCTCCCTTTTGCTTTAAAAATATTTTTTACCGCCGTCTCATCAAAAGCATTTGCCCCAAGACCGTACACTGTCTCTGTCGGAATTGCAACAAGTCCGCCATTTTTTAATATATCGCCTGCAATTTCTGCATTTTTTGCAAAAACTGCTTCATCATCAAACTTTAAAAGGCAAGTCAAATTCTCATCTTCTTTCTTCAATCTAGACATAACCAACCAATGTATATTGTAGCATACTTTTTCATGCATTACAATAGATTTTTGTCGTTTTACAAGGCATTTTCAAATTTAAACAAAAAACACTTGACAAAACAGCCACGCGTGTGTATAATATAGTAGTGTCTTAAATAAAGGGGTATGATGTAATGGTAACATGCCGGTCTCCAAAACCGTTCTTGAGGGTTCG
>CALAUK010000033.1 GCA_937892135.1 uncultured Clostridia bacterium
AGACCTAAGGCAAATGTTTCTGAGGTTATGAATATCATTGGCGACATCAAGGATAAGACAGTTATCTTGGTTGACGATATGATTGATACAGCAGGCACAATAACTCATGGTGCGCACGCTCTTATCGACCACGGCGCAAAAGAGATTTACGCTTGTTGTACACATCCTGTTCTTTCAGGTCCCGCTATCGAAAGAATAGAGGCTTCTCCCATTAAAGAGCTTCTTGTGCTTGACACTATTGTTCTTCCTGAAGAAAAGAAGATTGATAAGATTAAGACTCTTAGCGTAGCTCCGATGTTTGCAGAATCAATCGAAAGAATCTATGCAGACCTTTCAATCAGCACACTTTTCAATTAATTAATATATTACATAAAACAAATAAGGTCAGGTAAGCGATTACCCGGCCTTATTTGTGTATCAAAAGAGAGGAAAATGATATGTATCTTATAGTAGGCCTTGGAAATCCGGGCAAGCAATATGAAATGACACGGCATAATATAGGTTTTGAAGCCATAGACTATACGGCAGATAAGCTTGGTATAAAGGTTAATAAAATTAAGTTTAAGGGCCTTTGTGGTGAGGGTGTTGTTGCGGGCGAAAAGGTTTTGATTTTAAAACCGCAGACATATATGAACTTAAGTGGCGAAAGCGTTTTTGATGCTTGCTCATTTTATAAAATTCCTCCCGAGAATGTTATTGTTGTGTATGATGATATATCTTTGCCTACCGGCTCTGTAAGAATAAGAGAAAAAGGCTCTGCGGGCGGTCATAACGGAATTAAGTCAATTATATATCAGTTAAATTCTGATAATTTTCCTCGCATAAAGCTTGGCGTTGGTGCGCCGAGGCATAAGGATTATGACTTAAAAGATTATGTTTTAGGCCGCTTTGGTAAAGAAGAGATTGAAACCTTGAGAGAGGTTATTATGACTGTGCCCGATATTATTGGCGCAATAATTAAAGAGGGAGCTCAAAAAGCTCAGAATAAGTATAACAAAACAGTTAAGCCTTTAAAAGAAGAGGAATAAGAAGAAAGCTTAGAAAGGGCGGTGAAAAAATGTCGTTTTCGAAAATACTTTCAAAATCACAGGAATTTTTATATGTTTTAGACTGCGTTAAAAAGAATATACTTCCTTTGAGCGTTATAACGGGAGCGACAAGCCAGAAAGCCCATTTTGTATATAGCTTTTTTAAGGAAAAGGGAGAAAACATTTTAGTTATCTGCCCGTCTGAAATTGAGGCAAGAGCCTTAAGTCTTGATTTGAGGTTTTTTTCGGAGGATGTGCTTTTTTATCCGACTAAGGACTATGTTTTCTACGATGTTGACACCGTTTCAAGAAGCGGTGTTTTTGACAGAATAAGAGTGTGTTCTCTTTTGGCTGAGGGAAAAACAAAATATATTACTGTTACCTCGATAGAGGCTCTTATGCAGTTTTCTTCGTATACGGAAAATGTTAAAAAATATAATATAGAGTTTGAAATTGGAAAGGTTTTTGATACTGACGAGCTTTCGAAAGCTCTTGTAACAATGGGATATACAAAAGAGGATATGGTTGAGGGTGTCGGTCAGTTTTCGCAGCGTGGCGGCATTTTAGATGTGTTTGCACCTAATTACGATAATCCTTTAAGAATAGAATTCTTTGACGATGAAACGGATTCTATTCGTTTTTTTGATGTAGAAAGTCAGACAAGCGTGGAAAAGGTAAAGAGCGCAGTTATATGTCCCTGTCGCGAGATGATTTATGATAATGAAGAAAGAGAAAAGCTTAAAGATGCGCTTTGTGATGAGCTTAAAAAGCTTAAAAGAAAGAAAACAGATGTAGAAAGTGCGATTTTAAACCTTGAGTCAGATATTGAAAAGCTTGAAGAAAAGTATTATTTCGCATCAGCCGACAAATATATTTTTAAGCTTTATGGATATATTCCGTCCCTTTTAGACTATTTTTCAGATGAAGACTTTTACTTTTTTGACGAGACGAAAAGATGCGCCGAAAACGCAAAGGATTTTGAGTCTAATTTTTCAGAAGGTATTGCTGACCTTATGGAAAGAGGAGTTATTTTTCCTGGGAACAAGGTGTTTTTGCGGGATTATAAAGAAATTTTTTCATCTCTTTCTGAAAAAAAGCTTATAGGCCTTTCATCTATTGAAACGAATAGCACATTAGTAAGATTTAAAGAAAGCGTAAGTTTAAAAACGCAGTCTTTAAATTCATTTCACGGAAAAATTGATTTTCTGTATGACGATTTAAGAGACTGGAAAGAAAAGAAAATAACAGTTGTAATTCTTGCGGGTGGCGAGGGAAGATGCAAAAACCTTGTTACCGCATTAAACAACATAAATATAGAGAGCGTTTACACAGATGAGTTTAACGAAAATGCAATTGGAAGAATAAATGTTTTAAAGGGAAGTCTCTCGGGAGGCTTTTATTATCCTTTAGAAAAATTCGTTTTGGTAAGCGACAGAGAGATTTTTAAGGAAAACAAGAGAAGACGAAAATATAAAACAGAAGATGAGAATAAGATAAGCTCATTTGCTGATATTTCGCCGGGCGACTATGTTGTGCATCAGGTGCACGGAATAGGAAAGTATGAGGGAATTTTTAAGATGACCACACTAGGCGTTACTAAAGATTACCTTAAAATTTCCTATCACGGAACAGATAAGCTTTATGTTCCGACAACACAGATTGATATGCTTTATAAGTATATCGGAAGCACTGAAAAGAAGGTAAGCTTAAACAGACTTGGCGGTGCAGACTGGAACAGGGCAAAATCAAGGGTTAAAGCTTCTGCGGCGGACCTTGCAAAGTATCTTACTGATTTGTATGCGCAAAGGTCAAAGGAAAAAGGGTTTGCATTCTCTTCTGACACGCCATGGCAGAGAGATTTTGAAGACACATTTATATATACTGAAACTGAAGACCAGTTAAAGTGTATCGAGGAAGTAAAACGTGATATGGAATCAGAAAAACCGATGGACCGTCTTTTGTGCGGTGATGTTGGTTATGGAAAAACCGAGGTTGCGATAAGAGCGGCGTTTAAGGCTGTTATGGATTCAAAACAGGTTGCATATCTCGTGCCTACAACTGTTTTAGCTATGCAGCATTTTAACACATTCACTGAAAGAATGAAAAACTTTCCTATTAAGATTGAAATGATGAGCAGATTTAAAAGCCCTGCTGCTCAGAAGGAAACCTTAAAGAAGCTTAAAACGGGCGAAGTTGACATTGTTATCGGTACGCACAGAATTCTTCAAAAGGACCTTGTTTTCAAGGATTTAGGACTTTTGATCGTTGATGAAGAGCAAAGATTCGGCGTAGGACACAAAGAAAAGCTTAAGGAGATAAGAAAGAATGTTGATGTTCTTACCTTAAGCGCAACACCTATACCGAGAACACTTCATATGGCGATGGTTAATATAAGGGATATGAGCGTATTAAATGCGCCTCCCGAAAACAGATATCCTGTGCAGACCTATGTTTTAGAATATGACGAATCAATAATTAAAGACGCCATAAGAAAAGAAATCGGCAGAGGCGGACAGGTTTATTATTTATATAATAAGGTCAATGGAATTTATGACGTGGCTGAAAGAATAAGGCAGATGGTGCCTGAGGCTAAGGTAGGCGTAGGTCACGGGCAGATGGGCGAAAACTCGCTTGAAGATGTTATGTATGATGTTGTAAACGGTGATATTAACGTTTTAGTCTGCACCACGATAATTGAAACAGGACTTGACATATCAAATGTGAACACAATAATAATTGAAGATGCCGATAAAATGGGACTTTCTCAGCTTTATCAGTTAAGGGGAAGAGTCGGCAGGTCAAACAAGATGGCGTATGCATATTTAACTTACAGGCGAGAAAAAGTCCTTTCCGATATATCTCAAAAAAGGCTTAGTGCAATAAGAGAGTTTACAGAGTTTGGCTCGGGCTTTAAAATTGCTATGCGTGATTTGCAGATAAGAGGAGCGGGAAACATTTTAGGCGCCGAGCAGCACGGGCATATGGATTCTGTCGGCTATGATATGTATTGCAGGCTCTTAAAAGAGGCTGTTGGTGAGCTTTCGGGAGAAGATAAAGAAAATAGAATTGAAGCAAGCATAGACATTAATGTTGATGCTCACATACCTGAAAGCTATATACAAAATCAAGAGCAGCGCATTGACGCATACAAAAAGATTGCCGCAATAGAAGAAGAAAGTGATATATATGATATCGAAGAAGAATTTACTGACCGTTACGGAGATTTGCCGACACCAGCAAAAAATGTTATGGAAATTTCATTAATCAAATCTATGGCAGAGAGAATAAAATTATCGGAAATTTCACAAAAAGAGGAAAATATCGTTTTAAAATTTTCGGGAAAAGAAATTCCGATGGAAAAGCTTGCAATAGCTATTTCTGAGCATAAGGGAAAGCTTTTGTTCTCTGCGGGAGAGGTGTGCTATCTTACATTAAAGCAAAAAGGCGTTAAGCCAAGGCAGCTTTTGGAAAATATTAAGAATTTGTTAAATTTAATAAAATAGTTGTAGTTTTTTTAAAGATATGATATACTTGATATGATTTGTTTAAAAAAATCATAAACGGAGGTATAAGGTATGAAAAAAATTAAAGTATCAGCATTGTTAATGGCTCTTATAATGACAGTTTTGTGCTTTGCGGGTTGCGGCGGAGACAAATACATTTTAGAATATGATGGCCTTAAGGTTTCAGCCAAGCATTTTGAGCTTGTTTCAAACATTAACAAGGATTCTTATGCTAACAATATGGGCTATGTTACAGGTGAGATTGACGAGAGCGAGTATATGACTTTAAAACATATTCTTGTGTCTTTCAACAAAGAGGACGGAACAACTCTTTCCGAAGAAGATGCTTTGGCTGAGGCAAACAGAATAAAGGCCGAGATTACAGACTCTAACTTTGACGAGCTTATGGCAAAGTATTCTGAAGACCCCGGTTCAAAAAGTCAGCCCGAGGGATATACTTTTGCTCACAACAGCGGCACTATGATGCAGGAGTTTGACGATGGCGGCTGGGCGCTTAAAGTAGGTGAGGTTTCCGAGCCTGTTAGAACAGACTATGGCTATCACATTATAAAAAGAGTTGAGCTTATAAAAGATGCTCTTCCTAAAAATATTTCTGAGATTAACTGGGAAGAAGAAAAAGACCCGAATAGCGGCGAATCTGTTTTAGAAACAATAAAGGAAAGTGCGTATTCTTTTATTGAAGAAAGAGCTGTTTTGGTTAAGCTTGCGAAAGATAACGGCATAGAGATTTCAAAAGATGACTACGAGGCAGAAAAGGAAACAACCCTTGAGGCTATGGGCGGAAAAGACGCGGCAGACAAGTTTTTCTCAGAGCTTGAATACTCAGATAAGGAAATAAAAGAGTTTGTTGAACTTTTTATCCTGCCTGAAAAATATTATGAGTTTTACAATGAAAATCTAAAGCACGAAGAACATTTTGAAGAATTTTTAGCTTCTGAGTATTACAATAACATGGCAGCAAGCTATGGCATTGAGTACACTGAATATGACGATACCGATGAAGAGCTTAAAAATATGATTGCAGATTTTGCTTTTGTTGATATGCTCGAAAAGGAAATCGAAAAAGTGGAAAAGAACGAAGAAGCTTACAATAGCTATAAATAATAATTAGAGGTGGTACAAATGAAAAAGATTAAAGTTTTATCATTAGTTTTGGCGGCTTGTCTTTTAGTGGCATGCTTTGCAGGCTGCACAGTAAGTGACGTGTCTGAGGTTATGACAGTTGACGGTGTTTCGGTTACAGCACCTGAGTTTAAGTTCTATCTTGATGTTGCAAAGTCAAATCTTGCAGGCTCTTTAGGTGGAACATTAGATTCAGTTGACTGGGAAGGTTTTGATATTGGCGAAGGTAAAACTGCTCTTGATATGATTAAGGAAAATGCATACGAAAGTCTTATCAGTGCAAAAGCAGCTTCTGCTGAGGCTAAAAAGAGAAATCTTTCTGCAAGTGCAGAGGAACTAAAGACATATGAAGAATACATTGTTTCTATGACTGCAGCAGACAAGAAAGCATTTTTGGATAAGTATGATATGCCTGAAGAGGTTTTAACAGTTATAGCTACTGATATGGTTCTTGCAGACAAGCTTAACGGCGAAGTGTCAAAAGATGAGAACATTTCCAAGGAATTGACAGAGGAAGAGAAAGAAAACCTTGTTCGTGCAAAGCATATTCTTGTAACTTTCTCAAAAGAGGACGGAACAACTATCACAGAGGAAGAGGCTTTAGCTGAGGCAAACAGAATTAAAGGACTTATTACAAACTCTAACTTTGATTCACTTATGGCTGAATACTCAGAAGACCCCGGCAGTGAATCTGAGCCCGATGGTTACACTTTCTACCATGGTGACGGACAGTTTATTGAAGAGTTTGATAACGCTGCCTTTGCACTTAAAGTGGGTGAGGTAAGTGAGCCTGTTAAAACAAGCTATGGTTACCACATTATAAAGAGAGTTGAGTTTGATGCATCTTCTGATGAAGCAATAGAGCTTGTAAAGAACAAGCGCTCTGAAGATTATCTTAATAAGCTTAATGAAGATGCAAAAGCAAAGACTGTAAAGAACGAGAAAAAGATTAAAAAGATTAAATAATTAAAAAATCAAGCAGTGAGAAACTGCTTGATTTTTTTTGTGAATTTTGATAAAATAAAGACAGGGAAAGGAGTTGATTATATGAAAAAAATTATTATGTTGCTTTTGGGTTTGAGCGTTATTTTATTTTCTTCCTGCGGCGTAGATGATTACGAAGAAAAGAAACCAAAAAAGGAAAGAACAGTGGATATTTCTTCGGGAATTAAAGAAAACGGATACGAATTTAATTACAGCTTTGACCTTGATTTTGACGGAAAAGACGAAGAAATTAAAATGGAAGTTCTTTTTGATGAACCGGAACTTTTTGTTTCGATTGGTGATTATAATGGCTCTTTTGAAATATTTGACGGAAATATAGAAAAGGTGTATGTAACTGATATCGATGAGGACGATAACAAAAAAGACCTTGTTATTTATACCTGCGAAGTAAGCGGAGACCCGAGAATAAGAATTTTAAAATTCGATGAGAATTTAACACCATATAAGTTTAATTCCGAGTATCACGATTCGCTTGATTTTGTTTTAGAGGACAGTCGTTGGACAGGGTATATTGATGATTATTATTTTAAGGTAAATGACGATGATTCAATCACTTTAAAAGAACAGACTGACAGCTTAGGTATGTGGACAGTTTATAAGTCATTTGCTCTTGTTGATGATGCCTTTGAAGAGACGGTTCCTGAAAAGTATGAGATTTTGCCTGAAAATATTACTGTATTAGTAGAGTATATGGAAGACATTGACGAAAAGGAAAGAGAGATGCTTAAAAAAGGATATCTTCGCGCGTATGCTACAATAGAGCTTGAAGATATAACAATAAACGAGGGCGAGTACTTTAAGCCTGTTTATGATAACGGCAAGGACGATATTTATATCGAAAAGGAAAACGGTGAAGAGGGCTGGATATATATCGGGACAGAAGCAGTCGAAAGGCGCGAGCTTCATAAATATTTCTTTATGCTCGCAGGTTAAATTTATATTCTGTTCTTTTATTACAAAACCTAAAGGAGAAAAACAATGCGCGAAAAATTAGAAAAATATATTTATGACAACAAAGATAATATAATATCATCTCTTATGGAATTGGTTAAAATTCCATCAATTGTTACAACCGGTGATGATGAGTTTCCATGCGGAAAAGAGGTTTTTAACGCTCTTTTAAAGGTTAAAGAGCTTTTTGAAGAGAGCGGATTTTCTATGGAAATAAACAAGAAAGACTCTTATGCGCTTCACAGAACAAACGAAAAGGAAACTTCTATCGGAATTTTTACCCATGCCGATGTTGTTCCTGTTAATGACGACTGGATTTATACTAAGCCTTTTGAGCCAAAGGAAATTAACGGAAAGCTTTTTGGTCGCGGTATTGAAGATAATAAGTCGGGCGTAATTGGTGCTCTTTTTGCGCTTAAAGCACTTAGAGAATGTGGATTTGATTTAAAAAGCGATATGTGCGTATTTGTAGGTGGTTGCGAAGAAATCGGAATGGCTGATATTGAAGGCTTTTCAAAAAACGAAAAAGCTCCTACGGTTTCTTTAGTGCCCGACAGTGAGTTTCCTGTAAGCTATGGCGAAAAAGGAATAATCAGAATGGCAGTGCAGAGCTTAGATAAGCTTTCTTCTGTTATAGCGTTTGACGGGGGATTAGCATTTAATGTTGTTCTGGATAATGTTTTAGTTAAACTGAAATATGACGATATGCTGTTTTCAGAAATTAAAGAGAAAAGAGAAGATGCTACAACCGATGGCGAGGTTATAACCCTTAGCTTTAAAGGCATTCCAAAGCACGCGGCTATGCCCGAGGGCTCAGAAAATGCGGCATTTCGCGCGGCAGAGTTTTTGTGCTCATTAAAAAATATACCCGAAAGCGACAAAAAGATTTTAAAATGTGTTTATGATATGTGCGAGAAGTACTACGGTGAGGCTTTGGGAATTTCAGCGGTTGATGAATTCGGCAAGCTTACCTGCGCAACGGGAATAACAAGTGTTAAAGAAGGTAAAATGTATTTTACTTTTGATGTTCGCTACGGCGAGTCAAGATGTGGCGAAGAGATTTTAAAAATCGCAAAAAACACTGTTTCAAAGTATGGCTACGAGGTTGTTTTATTTGAGGATATGCCCGGCTTTTTAAATGATAAATCAAGCGAGGTTACACAGGCAATTATAAAAACATACAGAGAGTTTACGGGCGATTTAAAAGCCGAAGCCTATACATCAGGCGGAGGAACTTATGCAAGACATGTAAAAAATGCCTATGCAATAGGAACAACTCTTGTTAAAGGAAAAGAGGGGCTTGATCTCCCAAAAGGCCACGGCGACATTCACGAAAGCGACGAATGCCTTGATATTGATGGATTTTTAAAGGCTATAACGCTTTTAGCTATAACAATTTATAATCTTGATAAGGCGCTTTAGTATAAATAGCTAAAAAAACGCTTATTATCAAGGAAAATTTTACAATCACAATTCTTGACAAAATTCGTTTTTAAATGTATAATTATATTGTGTTAAAAGGCGTTTTTTGTGACTGACGGAAGCGGGATACCGCAAGGGAGCAGAAAACGGAATTTATGCCGACCGTCTGGGCAGTCTTATCTTTTATATTTAAGGGGTAGGGTTGCCCTTTTTAAATTTTATAAATTATTCTGAAAGGAATGGTAATACACATGAAAAAAGTTGCAATTGTTATGGGCAGCAGCAGTGATTTAAAAGTATGTATGCCCGCTATTGACACACTAAAGGAGTTTGGAGCAGAGTTTGAAGTGCATGTTTATTCTGCGCACAGAACACCGAATGAGGCACACGAGTTTTCTAAAAACGCAAGAGATAACGGTTTTGGAGTAATTATTGCGGCAGCAGGAAAGGCGGCTCACCTTGCAGGTGTACTAGCCGCTAACACAACTCTTCCCGTAATTGGTATTCCCGTTAAGGCTTCAGCTATGGAGGGTCTTGATGCGCTTTTGTCAACAGTGCAGATGCCTGCTGGTATCCCTGTGGCAACAGTTGCAATTGACGGAGCAAAAAATGCAGCTCTTATGGCCTTGCAGATTATGTCAGTTTATGATGAGGACTTAAGAGTTAAACTTGATGAGTCAAGAAAAAAAGCGTCATTAGCGGTGCTTGAACAGGATAAAGAAATTTCAAGCCAGTTTAATAATTAAATTAAAGAAAGGGTTTTGATGATATGAAAAGCTTTAGCGAAAGTTATAAAGAGGCCGGAGTTGATATTACTGCCGGTTACAAAGCAGTTGAACTTATGAAAGAACACATAAAGAAGACAATGACTAAAGGGGTTGTGTCGGGAATAGGCGGCTTTGGCGGCCTTTTTGAGCTTGATTTAACAGGCATAAACAAGCCCGTTTTAGTTAGTGGAACAGATGGTGTTGGAACAAAGCTTAAGATGGCTTTTTTGATGGACAAGCACGATACTGTTGGTATTGATTGTGTTGCTATGTGTGCAAATGATGTTATTTGCTGCGGTGCAAAGCCTTTGTTCTTCTTAGACTACATAGCAGTTGGCAAAAACTATCCCGAGAAGGTTGCATCTATTGTTAAGGGTGTAAGCGAGGGATGTGTTCAGTCAGGCTGTGCATTGGTTGGAGGAGAAACTGCTGAAATGCCCGGATTCTATCCTGAAGACGAGTACGATTTGGCAGGTTTCTGTGTTGGTGTTGTTGACAAGGACAAGATTTTGGATAACACAAAGATTAAAGAGGGCGATGTTATAATCGGTATTCCCTCAAGCGGTGTTCATTCAAACGGCTTTTCTTTGGTTCGTAAGGTATTTGATGTTGAAAACAGCGATATTAAAACTCCTCTAGCTGAACTTGGCGGCAAGAGCCTTGGAGAAACACTTTTAACTCCTACTAAGCTTTACGTTAAGCCTATGCTTAAGCTTTTTGAAAATATAACAGTTAAAGCGGTTTCTCATATTACAGGCGGCGGATTTTACGAGAACATTCCGAGAAGTATCCCCGAAGGCTTTACTGCAAAGATTGAAAAGGCTTCTGTTAAAATTCTTCCCATATTTGACCTTATCGCAAAGACAGGTAAAATTGAAGAGCGTGATATGTTTAACACATTCAATATGGGTGTTGGTATGAGCGTTGTTGTTTCGAAAAACGATGCAGACCTTGCGCTTAAGCTTTTAAAAGAAGCAGGAGAAGACGCTTATATCATGGGCGAGATTAAAAAAGGCGATGAAAGCGTGATTATATGCTAACCAATATTGCGGTTTTGGTTTCCGGCGGAGGCACGAATCTGCAGGCGCTTATAGATGCCGAAAAAGAGGGGCTTATCAAAAGCGGCAGTATCAAGCTTGTTATTTCAAACAAGGCTGATGCTTTCGCGCTTGAGAGAGCAAAAAAAGCCGGAGTGGAAACAAAGGTAATATTAAAAAAAGATTTTAAAGACCAAAAAGATTTTGAAAAAGAGCTTTATAAAACTCTAAAAGAAAACGATATAGATTTGATTGTTCTTGCGGGATTTATGAGCATTTTAACAAAGTGGTTTACAAAAAAGTTTGAAAAAAGAATTATAAATGTTCATCCTTCGTTAATTCCTGCATTTTGCGGAAAAGGCTTTTACGGACTTCATGTTCACGAGGCAGCGCTTAAATACGGAGTTAAGGTAAGCGGTGCAACTGTGCATTTTGTTAATGAAGTGCCTGACGGCGGCGAGATAATCTATCAGAAAGCAGTTAAGGTTAAAAAAGGAGATACTCCTGAAATTCTGCAGAAGAGAATTATGCAGGAGGCTGAGTGGAAGATACTTCCCAAAGCAACTGAGACCGTGAGCAAAAAAATCTTGAAAGGAAAATTGAAATGAGTATTTACAAGATAAACGATATCGGAGAATTAATCCGTGACAATAGCTATGTTGGCAGAGGAATAGTTGTTGGTAAAACTGAGGATGGCACAAAGGCTGTTTCTGCTTACTTTATAATGGGCAGAAGCGAAAACAGCAGAAACCGAATTTTCACTAAAAAAGATAATGAGGTTATCATTTATCCTTTTGATGAAAGCAAGGTTTCAGACCCAAGTCTTATTATTTATTCTCCTGTAAGAGAGATAAATAACAACTTAATCGTTACAAACGGCGACCAGACAGATACTGTTTATGATTTTATTAAAGACGGCAAAACCTTTGAAGAAGCTTTAGAAACCCGTGAGTTTGAGCCTGACGGCCCTAACTGGACTCCGAGAATCAGTGCGATGCTTACTTTTAAAGAGTGCGATTTTTCCTACAAGATGAGCATTTTAAAGAGTGCAGATGAAGAGGGAACAGCTTGCAACAGGTACACATTCTCTTATGCTCCTATTAAGGGTTTAGGCCATTTTATTCACACATATAACTGTGACGGTAATCCTATTCCTACATTCACAGGTGAGCCTGAAAGAGTTATAATTGAAAATGACATCGATGCTTTTACCGATAAAATATGGACAAATCTTAACGAGCAGAATAAAATTTCAATTTATGTAAGATACACTGACCTTAAAACAGGAAAAACAGAGGACAGACTTATAAACAAGAACAAATAAAACTTTTCTTTGAAAGGAACGGATGTAATTATGAAAGAATTTGAGCTAAAATATGGTTGTAACCCCAATCAGAAGCCCTCAAAGATTTTTATGCACAATGATGAAGAGCTTCCTATTGAGATTTTAAACGGAAAGCCCGGTTATATTAACTTTTTAGATGCTTTAAACAGCTGGCAGCTTGTAAAAGAGCTTAAAGAGGCTCTTGGTATGTGTGCGGCAACTTCTTTTAAGCACGTTAGCCCCACATCTGCGGCAGTTGGAATTAAAATGGACGAAAAGCTTAAGAAAGCTTGCTTTGTTGACGATATCGAAGGTCTTGATGAGTCTCCTTTGGCAACAGCTTATGCAAGAGCAAGAGGAACAGACAGAATGTCTTCTTTCGGTGACTGGATTGCACTTAGCGATGAGTGTGATGTTGTAACAGCAAAGCTTATCGCCCGTGAGGTTTCAGACGG
>CALAUK010000034.1 GCA_937892135.1 uncultured Clostridia bacterium
AATAATACAGTGAATGTGAGCTTGTAGCGTCCTGAATAAGGCTACCGCCGCCGTTTATAAGCATTTTAGCCTTTTTTAAGGATGTGTAAACCTTAAAAAAGTCAGACCTTTTTTCAGAATCAACCTGATAGGTAAGCCTTGTGCTTTTCGGATTTTCGGAAAGCACTAAAATTCTTATGTTCGGCATATATTTTTTCAGGCTTTCGATGATAGCAAACAAAAGCGCATCATCACCGCTGTTTTCAAAGCCGTAATAGCCTGAAATAATAACATCATATTCTTTTTCCGCTCTTGCTTTAGAGAGAATAGAAGTATATATATCAATATGAGTTTCGGCAAGCTTTTCCGATGAAAATGTTGATGTTGCCTTGTTATAAAGATTTTCTCCGAGACGGGTTCTTTCTTCTTTGTTATCTGCAAGATACACCATTTTTTCTGCAAGCTCAAGGTAATTTTCGCTTTCAAATAAAAGGCCCGTATTAACGCCGTCTATAAGGTCGGGAATACCTCCCACCCTTGATGAAATTGTTGGCTTTTTAAGCCTTGCACCCTCCATCAATACATAAGGGAAGCTTTCGCTTCTTGATGAAAGGGTGTTAATATCTACAAAGTTTAAGAAACTGTATATATCTTTTATAAAGTTTGTGAATATAAGCTTGTCGTGGATACCTGCGTCTTTTGCGATTTTTACAAGCTCATCTCTTAAATCGCCCTCGCCCGCAATTAAAAACCTTAGGTTATCTCTTTTTTTTGCGGCTTCCGCGCACGCCTTAACAAAAATATCATGGCCTTTTACATAGTCATGTCTTCCTATGAGGCCTATATATACATTGTCGGGATTATAATCAATATTAAATCTTTTGGCGAATTCTTCTTTTGACTGATATGTCATTTCAGAAGAATAGTCCATTCCGTTATAAACAGTATATACATTATTTGGCTTAAAGCCTCGGCCTATAAGCATTTGCCTGAAGTTTGAAGAAACGGCAATGAAGTTACGGAGTCTTTTTAAAGACATTACATTAAGCCCTGTAAACACTAATTTTTTATATATTCCGTCAAAATCTAAAAGGAAGTCACTGTGAATAGTGGTCACAATGGGAATGGAAACTCTTTTTTTGAGCTTTGCACACAAAAAGTTCGCTCTCGCACCATGGGAATGAATAATATCAAAGCCGTCTTTTGCGATTTCTTCAAGCCTTTTTACAACGCTTAAGTCGAAACGGCTTTTTTGCTCAAGAAGCTCACTTTCCACATCTATATCCTGAAGCTCATCGAAAAAAGAGCCTTTCATAAAGCATACTATTTTAACATCTGCCTTTTTGGAAAGCGCTCTTAAAAGGGCAAAAACATGAGTTTTTGCGCCGCCTGTATCGCCACCGCTTATAAGATGCAGAACTTTCATAAAACGAACCTCCGTTAAGTTATTCTTCTTCTTTGCTTAACACAAACGAGCTCATCGCAACGCCTGCGCAGATGAAGAATGCAAATATTACTCTTGGGTAGAACCAACAGTATTCAAAAAAGCCTATAAAGAGAAATGCAGTCATAGCCGAAGCCGCTGCTATTGCAGAAGAAGATACAAGAGTGTTTTTAGCTTTACCTGCAATAAAAGACCTCTTTATTATAACAAATGTCATCGAAAGATATATTATAATACCCAATATACCGAGCTCTGCAAAAATCTCTAAAAACTGCATATGTGAATGCGGAGCAACAGTTGCCGCCATAAGAGAATACTTAGGGTAAACCGCTTTAAAAGCACCGTTTCCTAAGCCTACTCCGGTAAACCAGTAATCAGAAAGCATCAAAAGAGTACCCTGCCAGATAACAAGGCGGTATGCGCTTGAAGTATCCTGAAGGTTTCCTATGGTTAAAATTCTTGCGGTTATGCTTTCGGGCAAAAACGGTATTAAAGCAAGTGCAAAAATAACAAGGTATGGAATATATCTTTTGTTATAAACACTTACAAAAATAACAGTTGCCACTGCAAAGGCTATCCAGCCTGAGCGTGAGTATGTTAAAAGAAGTGCCACGATGCAAACTATAACTCCCAACGCTGAAAGAGCTTTAGTTATTTTGCCTTTTCCCGATAGTGCAAATGCTGCGCCAAAAGGCATAAACAGCATAAGGAACTCTGCATAGTTATTGGGATTTCCGAGAGTTGAAAATGCACGCCCCGGCATATTTTCATTAAGCGACATATCAGTAAGAGTCGGGTCAGGTTCTATGCCTAAAATGCTTTGGATAACTGCAAACACTGCAGTGATTACAGCAGTTACAAGCATCCATTTTAAGAAAGTATAAAGCCTTTCTTTTGTACAGATATAAAAATATACCGAAAGGCATAACAAAAGTGCAGTAAAGAAGAACATAAAAATTCTTGCACTGTCCGAAACATCATGCGAAAATACAACGGAAAAAGCTGCCATGCCAATAAACAATATAATAGTAAGCCACACGGGTGGAAGCTTTCTTTTTTCTTTCGGGCGGGAAAGCAGTGATATAACAAAAGCTAAGCCAGCCAGAAAGAGGCCATATAAATTGTTCCACGAATCGTGAGGGGCTATAAACATAACACAGCACAAAAACGGAACGCTGAAAATAAAAGAAACAACAGCCGACTTTGAAAAGACGTTAAATATAAGACTTTCTTTAAAAAGAGAGCTGATTTTTTCTGCCGCCTTATAAAAAGGGCGAAAAACAAAAGAAAGAATTTTATAAAAGACAGATGTGTCTTTAAATTTGTCTTCAATTGCGCCGTTTCCTGTAAGGATTTTTTTCGTAAGGCTTTTTGAGTAGCTTTCTGAAATAAAAAAGATAAACCTTTCAATCAGAGAAAAAATATAACTTTCCTTTATCGCGCCCCCAAGCCATGCTAAAAAAGATATAAAAAGGCTGTTTTTTAACATATCCTACACCTCGAAGTTTATTCGATATTAATAAGCATTGCGCCGCTTGCAATTGCATTTCCTGCGCTTAAGGTGATTTTCTTTCCAAGGAAGTACTCTTTTGAACCAATTTTAGCGGAGCCGTTTTCATTTATTGTTCCTGAGGAGTTAACCAAAAGCTTAACTGTCACATAACCATCTTTCGGGCTTGTAACAATTCTGCCTGAGGAGTTTTGTGTGTAGACCTTTGCAGGTGAGGTTTCCACTGCGCTTACAGTTCCCAAAACAACTCTTCCTGAGTGATCATAAACTTCAGCGCCTTCTTTTATAGCCTCTGCGACCAAAACGGGAACTTCGTTATGCTCAAAGGAAAGAACAAAGGGTGCCACCTGATTTTCGGCTGCAGTTTCGTCTTTTATTGTTATATCATAAACACGAAGATACATTTTTGCATTTCCTGCACGAAGAGTGAAGGAATGGCCCACTCCGTACTGCTGACCGCCGATAATAGCACCAAGTGCATTTTTCTGACCTGCTACCTCGCCTGTTATAATCGCTGATTTAAAGCCCTCTTTTATTCCTGCTGTAAACTGAGATGAGGTATTTTCAATAAGGGAATATGAATCTCTTACATCAACACCTGTAACAAAGCCAAGGTCAACGCTTTTTTCAGCGTCTAAAAGAGATGCACCTTCTACGACATCGTCAATTACAAAATCGCTTACTTCTTCAATGTAATATTTCATTACAAGGGTCTGAGTTGCGGCTACATCATCTTTTTTTGTTAAAAAGAGAGCGCCTGCGATAAGCATTATAATAACAACCGCTATTATAATAATGTCAATAATGTTTAGTTTTCCGAAAAGTTTTTTGCAATTCATGGTTTTGTCCTCCTCATTTTAAAGCGTTTTCGTACTGTTTATAAATATCTTCAAGTAAAATATCAAGATTAAATCTGTTTTCGATTGTTTTAAGAGCATTTTCTGAAAACTTTTTATAAAGCTCTTCGTTTTCGGATAATTCCTTAAGGGCGTTTGCCATTTGGATTTCGTCTCCATATTCGACAAGGTATCCGCAGTCTGTGTCTTTGTTTATTATATCGCCGTTTCCGCCGACATTTGTTGCAATTACGGGAAGCTTGTTTGAAAGAGCCTCAAGGATTGCAAAGCTCAAGGCTTCGTAGCATTTTGCAGAGTTTACAAAAACATCTGAGCCTTTTAAAATATTTTCGCTGTCACGCCTAAAGCCCAGCTGAAGAATTTTATCCTGGAGGCCGTATGAGTGTATAAGGCTTTTGATTTCGTCCCAAAGTTCGCCCTCGCCGGCTATAAGAACAACATATTTTTTAGTTGCAATTTTATCAAATTCTGCAATAGCTCTTACAAAGTAGTCTAAGCCTTTTGCCATATGATATCTTGCAAGAGTTGAAATAACGAAAGTATCATCTGAAATGTTAAGCTCTTCTCTTATAGTGCTTTTCCTGTCGGGTTCACCCTTATAAAAAACTCCGTTAAAGATAACATCTATTTTATTTGGGTTTACTCCGCCTGCTGTAAGAAGCTCCTTGCCGTTATTGCAAACGGAAAGAATTTTTTCCTGATGGGGAGTTATGAGAGCGTTAGTTATTTTCCACAAGGGGGAAACCGGAAGTGTAAGGTGGCAGGTATATATAACCTTAACCTTTTTATAAAAAAGTCTGCTTAAAATTGCAATATAGTTTTCTCTCGGGTACTGAGTGTGAATAATGTCTATATTATTTTCTCTGCAGATTTTTGCCAGGCTCTTCGCCGCCTTTAAATCAAACGGATTTTTCATTTCGATTTTAAAGGTTTTTATATTCATTTCCGCCATCTGCTCTGAAAGAAGACCAGGCTCATTGTATGCAAAAAAGCAGTTACATTTTTTTTCGTTATAAGCGTTTACAAGATTATAAACATACTTTTCCGTGCCCGCTTTTCCTGCATGGTTTATAAGATACAATACGTTCAAAATATGTACCTCCTTTGTTTAGTTGGATTTTTTTAGCTTATTTTTAAAAGAAGAGACAAGCTCTGTCATATATGGCATTTTTAATATTATAAGCAAAGCAAAATAAGAAATTATACCCACGCCGGTCGGGATTATAAGTCTTATAATTCTGCTTAAAAGTCCTGTGTCTGAGATTCTGCCTGCTACAAATGAATCTGTTAGCGCTACTAACAAAAACATAAAGGCAGCACCCGCCAAAGAGCATAAAAGATTTAAATAAAAGCCCTTAGAGTATGAACCGATTTTTCTTTTAAGCCTTATGACCAGATTAAAAAGCCCTATAAGCGAGGACACTGAATATGCTAAAGGAATTCCGAAAGCGCCAAGTATATTAAAGCTTTCTAAAAGCTTAATAAAGGCTAAGCTTAAAATGATATTGGCTGCCATAATCACAAACCCGTTTATGGCAGGGGTTTTTGTGTTTCCCGATGCATAAAAAGCACGGTCCAAAATTTCTTTTAAGCCTACGCCCATAATTCCTATTGAATACAAAACAAGAAGTATGCAGGCAACATCTATATCAGCTTCAGTAACCTGGCCCCACTGTGCTATAAGCTTAAGAAGAGGCTTTCTTAATGCAATAAAGCCAAAGGTTAAAGGAATTAAAATCATAGATGTGCTGACAACAGTGTCAGATATTGTTTTTTTGTAGTTTTCGTTATCTCCCGTTGCTGCAAACTGCGTAAGAGTCGGGTAAACAACGGCGATTATAGCATATACAAGTGCTAAAATCATTTGCAGAACAAGGTTCTGAACATAGGTTATAAGAGTTACCATTCCGTCAAAATTTGCTATCATAGTAACATTATAAAACATATTAAGCTGATAAGATGAAACTCCTATAAGAACAGGGAGCATCCTTTTAAAAACCAAAATCATATCGGGGTCTTTCAAACTGAATACAGGTCTGTAGCGAAAACCGCCTGCAATAAGTGGCGGAATTAAGATTATAGCCTGCAGCGACAAGCCTATAAAGGTTGCGATTAAAAGACCGAAAACTCCGAATTTATCAGCTAAAGTGAATACATAGATAATAACAGACAGACTACTCGGAACAGTTACAAAAGCGGGCCAGCCGTATTTTCCGTGAGACTGAAGAATGCCCTGGAATATGTAGTTAAGTCCGTAAAATATCATAACGGGCATTATAATCATTAAGGCCTTAACTGCAAAAGAATACTCATCGCCCGAATTAAACACCGTAAACTTAGGCAGAACAAAAGAAACTGCCCATCCTAAAATAACCAAAACAGCCGTAAAAGAAGATATTACGGTTATAATATTATTAGAGAAGCGTTTTGCATCTTCTTCTCTTCCGTTTGCAATATGCCCTGCGTAAATAGGAATAATAACAGCAGAAATAGCCGTTCCGAAGCAGTTGAAAATCGTGTTTGGAACGGTTATTGCATATGAATAAACATTTAAATAAACATCGCTCACTCCAAAAAACGACATATAAACCTGAGTGCTTACCAAAGAGAGTATTCTTGCGAGCACTGTGATAATCATAACGTAGCTTATGGAGCTTAAAATATTTTTCTTTTTCTCAGGCATTCCAGTATACATCTTCCTTTATAATTTTTGCGGGATTTCCGCCAACTAAAGCTTTTGAGGGGACATCTTTTGTAACAACGCTTCCTGCGGCGACAACCGCTCCGTCTCCTATTGTTACTCCTTTTACAATAAGGCTTCTTGCGCCTATCCAGACATTTTTGCCGATTTTTACGCTTTTAAAAATCTCCGTATCGCTCATTAGTTTGTGGTAATCTCTGTCTAATATGCAGCAATCCCATGAAATAAGGGTGTTATCGCCTATTGTTATTTCTTTTCCTGCATGGATTTCCGTTCTGTCGCCTATTGCAACATTATCTCCTATTTTAAGCGTTGCGTCGCCCGATGTTCCAAAAACACTAAGCTTAACGTTTCTGTAAAGCATAACCTTTCTTCCAAGCTCTATGTGGGCATTCTTTTTTATGATGCGAACGCCTTTTTCTGCCCTTAAAAGACTTCCGCATTTTTCAAATCTTGCTTTTTTGAAAAAACCTCTTGTAAGGTCAAGTGTTATTTTAAAAATATCAAAAACCGAACGGCTCAAATTTCTCACCTCATGACATAAAAACTCTATTATATAACATTGTAACATAAAAACTTAAGCTTGTCTACAATTATTTGATACAGGTCGTGGCATAAGATGTAAATTTTTGACGAGACTTAAAAAAATCCATTTATGTGAAAAAATATCTTGATTTTTTTTAGATAAAATCGATTGACAAAGCGTATAGACGATGGTATAATAGATATCGTAGTATACTATGCCGTAATGCCGTCAAAAGCGGTTTTCGGCGGATAAAATTTATGGATGGAAGTGCAGAAAATGAATGGTAATATCAGTGTATTGGATATGCTGAAAATATGCCTTAAAAGATGGTATCTGATGGTTATATTTTCGCTTTTGTTTGCTTTGGGAATGTATGTTTACAGTGCATACATACAGACGCCTATGTATAAATCTACAGGGCAGCTTCATGTAACGAACAGTAATATGGCAGTTGAGGACACAACAAAAATCAGCGCCAGCGACTTAAGCTCAGGTGAAAGACTTTGTAACACTCTTATAGAGCTTATGAAAAATGACGCTTTCCTTGAAAAAGTCAAGAACATGGGACGCTTTGAAGTGTCAACGGGGTCTATGAGAGGAATGCTTGTATTTGACCAGCCTGATGAGACAACTCTTATAAACATCAGAGTAAATAACAAAAATCCCGAATTCGCATACGAACTTGCAACAGAGGTTTTAGAGCATGCACCCAAGTATCTTGAAAACGAAATTACAGGTACATCAGTAAAGGTTATTCAGATGCCGAGAGTTGAAACCGCGCCGTATTCTCCCAATGTGGGCAGAAGTGCTGTTATAGGTTTTGTTATAGGCTTTGTTGTTGGCATAGCTCTTGCGCTTTGTATGGAGTTTTTGAACACAAAGGTAGAAGACAGCGAAGGTATGGAAGAAGCTTTTGGATATCCTGTGCTTGGAGAAATACCAAACCTGAAAACAGGTCTTGGCGGTGGATATGGAAGATATGGCGGTTACGGTAAAGGCATTTATTGATGAGGTGTTAATGTGATGTTTAAGAATAAAAAGGTTAAGACAATAGAAGAAGGCCTTGACAAAAAAGAAGTTGCGTCAAGAAGCAAGGCTATACTTGGTGACGATACAACGTTCGTTGCGAATGAAAGCTATAAGGCATCAAGAACAAATATAATATTTACAGTTCCTAATGATTCGGGTTGTAACATTATAATGTTTACAAGCTCTGTGCCCGGCGAAGGAAAAACAACGACCTGTGTTAATACAGCTATTTCTTTTGGACAGACAGGAGCAAAGGTGCTTCTTATTGAGGCAGACATGAGAAGACCTAAGGTTTGCGAGTGTCTTGACTTTGAAATAAAAGAAGGACTTTCAAATGTTCTTGGAGGATTTTCTAAGACTGAAGATGTAATAAAGAGATTAGATAAGTATCCGATTGACATAATGGTTGCGGGATGGATTCCTCCTAACCCGACAGAACTTTTAGCATCTAAAAAGATTAAAGAGGTGCTTGATGCAGTTCGCGATAAATATGATTATATATTTATCGACACACCTCCTGTAAACACAGTTACAGATGCAGTTTTGCTTACAAAGCATGTTGATGGTGTTATAGTAGTTGTAAGAAGCAAATACACTGCAAAGCCTGCATTAAGAAAAGCTGTAAAAGCATTGGAGTTTTCAAATGCTAAAATAATGGGCTTTATAGTAAACGACTCTGCTGTCGCAAGAAAGTATTCAAGATACAGAGGCTACAGAAAGTACGGATATTACAGAAAATACGGCGATTATTATCAGAGAAGCGCAAAACAGACTCCTTATGAAGAGGAGAAGGAAAGCGCCGGAAAGGCTGATAAGAAGTGATGATTGATTTTCACAGCCATATTTTGCCCGGAATTGATGATGGGGCAAAGGATAGAGACGAAAGCTTAAAAATGCTTAACTCCCTTCGTGAGCAAGGGGTTTTGGTTTCATGCCTTACTCCGCATTATATGGCATCTGAGGAAAATATTTTGTCCTTTACTAAAAGAAGAGACGAGGCGTTTTTGCAGATAAAAGATTTTATTCCTGGTGGAATGAAAGTTATTCTGGGTGCTGAGGTCTATATATGCCCTGAGCTTTTAGAAGACGATGTGGACTTTTCTTTATTAGCTTTAGGCCAGAGCAGGGCGATATTATTTGAAATGCCGTTTGCCCCGTGGCAGAAGTGGATGTTTGATGTGTTCCATAAGGCGGAAAAAAACGGGTTTTCGTGCATAGTAGCTCATGCAGAACGTTACACTGACGGGAGAAGCCTTTTTAAGTATAACAGGTTTTTTGAGCTTGAAAATACATATATTCAAATTAATGCAGACTCCTTTTTTTCTTTATTCAGGAGAAGAATTATAAAGAAGTTTATTAAAAAGGGAGCGAAAATTTTGCTTGGCTCTGATGCTCATGATACAGAGGTAAGAAAGGTAGAAATAGAAAGAGCGGGCAAAATCATCTTATCAAAGTTTGGCGAAAAATTTTTGGAAGATATAATAAATAACGGGAAGCAAATTTTAAAAAACATCTGAAATTTGACATTTTTTGGTTTAGGCGAAGACAAAAAATAATCAGAAAACATCGAAAACAGATTGAAAAAAATCGGTAGGAGATTAATTTATGATTAATTATTTCAGAAAAAAACTAAGATTGCTTTATACCTTAGTAGATCTGGCGTTTATAGTGCTTGCGTATGTTGTGGGAACTTTAATCGTTAAAGAAGAAATGGCGGTTCAGCAGCATACGACAATCGTTAATTCTTTGTTGGTTACGGGCGGCATATATGTCCTTTTGGTAATCATTACAGGAGTTTACAAAAATATCTTAAAGTATGTAGGCTTTCGCGATCTGGCTATGGTGGCATCAACGTGTGTTATTTCATTTCTTGCAACCATGGTGGTTTCATTTTTCCTGGATTACAAGCTTTTGGATCTTAATGTTATTTTAGTAAGCTGTTTTTGTGCAGTAATATTTATGCTGGCATACAGAACTACTGCAAGATTTTTGTATGTTAAGGAAAAAGGAAAGGTTTCTGCGGGAAAGCCTGTTAAAAACATTTTGATTATAGGCGCAGGTCAGGCAACAGCCTTTGTTTTAGACGATATTGAGTTAAAACACAAAAATTATAATGTGTGCGCGTTGGTTGATGACGATGCAACCCGTTTGGGTGGCCGCATAAGAGGCGTTGAGGTTTTGGGTAACAGAAACGATATTGTCAGCTTGTGCGAGAGGCTTGTTATTGATGAAATATTTTTCTGTATATCTGCCATCAGCTCTTCGGAAAAGGCAAAAATTCTTAAAATCTGTACACAGACAGGTTGCCGAGTAAGAATGCTTCCCGGAATTGCAGAGCTTGAAAAAGAAAAGGGAATTGCGGGAAACATAAAAAATGTAAGTATTGAAGACTTATTAGAGAGAGATGAGATAAATCTTGATGTTTCGGGAATCGAAGCATACATAAAAGATAAGACCGTTTTGGTAACAGGCGGCGGAGGCTCAATCGGCTCAGAGCTTTGCAGGCAGATTGTTAAGTTTATGCCCGAAAAGCTTATAATTTTGGATATATACGAAAACAATGCATATTCATTAGAGCAGGAGCTTAAAACAAACTATCCCGAGCTTAATATGGAAGTTTTAATAGCAAGCGTAAGAGATAAAAAGAGGATAGATTTGATATTCGAAACAAAAAAACCCGACATTGTGTTCCATGCAGCAGCGCACAAGCATGTGCCGCTTATGGAAACAAGTCCGTCGGAAGCAGTTAAAAATAATGTGTTCGGAACATATAATCTGGTTACAAGTGCTCATAAACACAATGTTAAAAGGTTTGTGTTCATTTCAACAGATAAAGCCGTTAATCCGACAAATATTATGGGAGCAACAAAGCGTATATGCGAAATGATTATACAGTCCGCAAGCGAAATAAGTAAAACTGAGTTTGTGGCAGTAAGATTCGGAAACGTGTTAGGCTCTAACGGTTCGGTTGTTCCTTTGTTTAAATCGCAGATTGAATCGGGTGGCCCCGTAACATTAACGCATAAGGAAATAACAAGATTCTTTATGACGATACCTGAGGCGGCAAAGCTTGTTTTGCAGGCAGGTGCATTTGCAGCAGGCGGAGAGATTTTTGTTCTTGATATGGGTCAGCCGGTTAAGATATATGATCTGGCAGTTAACCTTATAACTCTTTCGGGACTTACACCCGGAGTTGATATCCCGATTAAAATAACAGGTCTTCGTCCCGGAGAAAAGCTTTACGAAGAGCTTTTGATGAGCGAAGAGGGATTGACAAACACAAAGCACGGAAAAATATTTACTGCAAGACCTATGCATTTTGAGTGGAGCGAGCTTAATGAAAAGCTTGACAGCTTAAAATCTTGCGTTGAAGAATATGACGATAAAAAGATAAGAGGAAAAATTTCCGAGATTGTTCCGACATTCAGACGCGATGACCGCGATAAAGAATGTGAGGGCTTAGGCGAAAATATTGAAGTTTCATTGGCGTAAAATTATTAATAATTTAAAAACTATTATATATTTTTAAGGAGTGAATTATATGCTAAAAAAGATATTGTTAAAAAATTAAACGAAGGCGGAATGACCGTTATTTGCATTACGCATTATATGGACGAAGTTATTTTTGCCGATAGTGTGGCTCTCGTACGAACTCGAAATATTCCCGCGACCTACAATCAAAGAGGGCAGCAGCGACGTCTTTTTAGGAATAAGCAGGGGATAACTAACGATGATAATTCGTCTAAGCCTGATTTCTCGAATGTTCAGCTTCGTCGATTTGATAGGTAATTAAATGGCGACTATATTGTTGGAACATAGGGCGTTGGCTCCGCATATCTTATGCGATGCAGGTGTAATGCCTCTTTCTATAGTCGATTTTGACGGCGAAAGGGTAGTTGTTTCTCCATTTGAGCAGGAAATATGCTCAACAGTCTATACTGGGCACTCAGTAGCGATTTTACGACGTAGTTCAGTCGATGAATTTCTCCTCGATGATATCGAATTGTTAATGAATAACGGAGGCTCAGAAGCTATTGCTAAACTTGATGCAATGTTCCGAGCCTCAGATTTGTATTATTCAGAAGGTTGTGGCGATTTGCCCTGCTTGGTTTCGCTCTGATTGTCCGCTTGCATTAGCTTTACTTTGATAAGTTTTGTCGGTGAAGCTAAGCTCTGTAAATCAGATCATTCCAACTATTTCGTTGATATCTTTGACGCCGTGGCGCTCGCAGTAGGCAACTACTCCATCGTAGACTTCTGCAACTACGCTTGGATTGGAGAAA
Organism: uncultured Clostridia bacterium; assembly: GCA_937892135.1. Taxonomy (GTDB): domain Bacteria; phylum Bacillota; class Clostridia; order UBA1381; family UMGS1253; genus CAKSHP01. The sequence continues at coordinate 12,330 of CALAUK010000034.1, forward strand.
GTCGCCGTGCCGACAGCGACGGCCGTCGCGCCGGCGAGGAAGAACTCGATCGCGTCCTTCGCCTCGTAGACGCCGCCCATCGCGAGAATCGGCAGTCTGGTCGCGCGGCTCGCCTCATAGACGAGCTTGACCGCGACGGGATGGATGCCGCGTCCGGAAAGCCCGCCGCTCCGGTTGGCGAGCAC
>CALAUK010000035.1 GCA_937892135.1 uncultured Clostridia bacterium
AATATTTTGATTCTATCTTAATAAGCGAAGAATTCGGGAAAAACAAGCCCGATAGCGCAATATTTTATAAAATGTCTGAAAACTTGGGCATCCCTGCTGAAAAAATGGTGTATGTCGGTGACCACCCGATATGTGACTATTTAGGCTCTAAAAATGCAGGCTATACTCCTGTTTTAATTAAGGCTATGGGCTTTTTTACAACTCCTGAAGCCTCCGAAGCAGAGCATGTACTAGACAGCGTTGAAACCTTAGTAGAATACTTAGATAAGATGTGATAATTATGCAGAAAATGCTTGGATATGCAAGAAAAGCAATTGATACCTACAATATGATTGAAGACGGCGACAAAATTGCTGTTGGAGTTTCGGGCGGCAAGGATTCAGTCATCCTTTTGTCTGCTCTCGCCGGGTTAAAAAAGTTTTACCCAAAAAGCTTTGAAATTCTGGCAATAACAGTTGATATGGGCTATGAAAACACTGATTTTTCTGAAATATCAAAGCTTTGCAAAGCTCTTGATGTAGAATACATAATAGAAAAAACCGAAATCAAGCAAATTGTGTTTGACATACGAAATGAAAAAAATCCGTGCTCTCTTTGTGCAAACTTAAGGCGCGGGGCACTAAATAATGCCGCTATGGCAAATGGATGCAACAAAGTAGCACTGGGCCATCATTTTGACGATGTAATAGAAACATTTATGATGAATTTAACCTATAACGGAAACATTGGCTGCTTTGATCCTGTAACGGAGCTTGAAAGAAGCAATTTAAAGGTTATAAGGCCTTTAATTTTTGCGCCCGAACGATATATTAACTCTCTTTCAAAAAGGTGCGCGGCGCCTGTGGTTAAAAACCCCTGCCCTGCTGATAAAAACACAAAAAGAGAAGAAATTAAGAATCTGATTTCAAAAATAGAAAAGGAAAACCCCGATGTTAAAAAAAGAATTTTTGCTGCTGTAAATTCTCTTGGCGGGTGGAAAATTGGAGGATAATATGAATAAAACAAATCTTAAAGGTAATTTAATACTTCTTATAACAGCTATTGTGTGGGGTCTTTCTTTTCTTTCGCAGACAACCTCTATGCAATATATTGAGCCTAACACCTTTAACGGAATAAGAAACCTTTTAGGTTCGGTTGTTCTTTTGCCGTTTATATTTTTCTCTGATGCAAAAAAGAAAACAATAAATGAAGAGAAAAAGCCATTAAAAACACTTATTATCGGCGGAATTCTTTGCGGAACTGTTCTGTGTCTTGCGGGAACTCTTCAAACGCTTTCAATGGTTGAAATATCGGGCGGAAAATCTGCATTTATAACCGCAAACTACATAATATATGTTCCTATTTTAAGCGTGTTTTTAGGCAAACGCCTTTCTCTTAAAATTATCCCGACCATTATTGTTGCGATAACAGGCTTTTACTTCTTGTGTATGACAAAGGACGATTTTTCTATAGGATATTATGAACTTATGGCGGTTATATGCTCAGTATTATTTTCCTTTCATATAATGCTTGTTGACTACTTCGCCCCGAAAACAGAAGGTATAAAGCTTGCATCTCTTCAGTTTTTTGTGTGTGCGGTTTTAAATTTAACATATATGTTCTTGTTTGAAAATCCCGATATAAACGAGATTTTAAAGTGTTGGTTTCCTATATTCTATGCAGGAGCGTTCTCGTGCGGTGTTGCATACACTCTTCAGATTGTCGGTCAGAAATATACAGATCCGACCTCAGCAACTCTTATAATGAGCCTTGAGGCAGTTTTTGCGGCAATCTTTTGCTGGATTCTTCCACCTCATACGGCACTTAGTCCACGAGAGATTTTCGGATGTGTTTTAATATTCATGGCGACAATCTATATTCAGCTTCCGCTTCGCATGATTTTAAAGCACTTCTTTGTTAAATCGCATAATTAATTTTTTAAACATATTTCGCTAAAATGTAACTTATGGAATTATAATGCAAAGGAGAAAAAACATGAAAAAAATCTTAGCGTTAATTTTATCATTTGCTCTGCTGATATCATTTTCTGCTTCTGCAGCTGATATCAAAGAAACTACACAACGCGCCGATGCACTGAAGAAACTCGGCCTGTTCAAAGGAACAGAAAACGGTTACGAGCTTGAAAACAATGCAACAAGAGTTCAGATTGCCGTTACCCTAACCAGACTTTTAGGGAAAGAAGAAAAAGCAATTTATCAGGATAACGCCCATCCCTTCGGTGATGTTCCCTCTTGGGCATCTCCTTATATAGGATGGCTTTATGAAAACTATATGATAAACGGAATTGACAAGTATAATTTTGGAACAGATTACATCGCAGAACCCAAGCAGTTTATTGCTATGATTTTGAGAACTCTGCCACTCTTTTGGTTTTCCGCAGTAGCTTTTTCCTGCTTCATCTGTGAAATGTTCATAACA
>CALAUK010000036.1 GCA_937892135.1 uncultured Clostridia bacterium
TCCTGCTGTTCAAAGCGGCGAAGAAAATAATGGTTGCATAGGTAAAATCGATAAAGAATATTGCAAAAAAATGAGATATCCATACACAGATGAGCCGTGTTTAACTGTAGCAAGGACGGGATCTGCAGGTTATGTTTCATACCAACCCACAGGCTGTGTTGTTGGTGATTCTGCAAAAATACTCACATTAAAAGACGCTCAACATAACAACCCTCATATCTTTCTTTTTCTTAAAACCATACTTATGGCCAACCAATATAAATATACATATGGTCGCAAAGTTACAGAGGATAAATATTTATCTGAAATAGTTATGCTGCCTGCAACAGAAGATAACAAGCCAGATTTTAATTTTATGGAAAATTATATTAAATCTTTGCCATACGGAGATAAGATTTAAAAAAGCAACCTCTCGATTTTTCGAGAGGTTGCTTTACTGTCCTTAAGAATACTCGGCATAAACCCGTTCTTTTTTATTATAGTATTATACAAATCAGTCCGCCCGAGCCTTCGTTCACAATTTTCTGCAAGGTTTCCTGAAGCTTCTGCCTTGCATCGTCAGGCATACGGGTTAGTTTATTGTGAAGTCCCGCATTAACAAGCTCGTGGAGGCTTTTGCCGAAAATATTTGATTCCCAGATCTTTTTCGGGTCTTGGTCAAACTCACTCATAAGATAACTCACAAGCTCTTCCGACTGCTTTTCAGAGCCAACAACAGGACTTACCTCTGTTTCAATGTCAGCGCGTATCATATGGATAGACGGTGCAGATGCCTTTAGCTTAACTCCATATCGGCTTCCCTGTTTTACAATTTCAGGCTCCTCCAAGACAAGCTCATCAACACCGGGAGACACAATTCCATATCCTGTTCTTCTAACCTCATCTAATGCATACGAAATCTTATCATATTCTTCTTTTATCTTCGAAAGATTACATATTGTCTCTATCATTTCCTCTTCCCCACCAATTTTAAGGCCGGAAAGCTCGCCTAAAACATTGTAGAAAAGGTCGTCAGGTGTATTAAGACTTATGTCCGCTTTTCCTGAGCCCAAATCCATATTTTCTATCCTTGCATTTTTCACAAAATCGTAATTTTTAAGTCCCTCGCATATTTTTTTAACGTCTTTAACTCCGCTTACTTCACTAATCAGCGGCATAACAGCATCATATAAGTTCTTCTTAAGCGGATGATTTTCCGAAAGCCCCTCAAGCCATCTCGGAACATCAATTTGAATCTCGCTTACAGGGAACTCAAACAACACTGTTTTTACTATTTCATTTATATCGTTCCGGTTAAGTGTAGCGCAATCAACCGCCATAACACTTACCCCATACTTTTCCTCAAGCTCTTTTTTTAAAGCCTGTGCTTCCTCTCCATCAGGATTTCTGGAGTTTAACAAAAGTGCAAAAGGCTTTCCTATTCTTTTAAGCTCATCTATAACCCTTTTTTCAGGCTCTTCATATCTTTCTCTCTCAATATCAGTTATTGTGCCATCCGAAGTAACCACAAGCCCGATTGTACAATGGTCACAAATAACTTTTTTCGTGCCAAGCTCTGCCGCCTGAGTAAACGGAATCTGATTTTCAAACCACGGTGTCTGCACCATTCTTGGAGTTCCGTCCTCCATAGAGCCGGTCGCTCCGTCTACCATATAACCCACGCAGTCAATCATTCTCACCTTAATATGAGCATTCTCTCCCAAATCAATATCTACCGCCTCATTGGGCACAAACTTAGGCTCAGTAGTCATAATCGTTCTTCCTGCTGCGCTTTGAGGCAGCTCGTCAATAGCTCTTTCCTTTTTATGCTCATCAGAAATATTAGGTATAACCAAAGCATCCATAAATCTTTTAATAAAAGTAGACTTTCCTGTACGCACAGGCCCCACGACTCCGACATATACATCTCCGCCTGTTCTCTTAGCAATATCTGCGTACACGTTATATTCGCTCATACATACTCCTCCATGCTTTTTGTAGTTTGTACATTGTATGAGCCTTTTTTTAAAATTATAACTTTACTTATTATTTTTGTCTTTTATATCAAATGAAATTTTATTTTTTTCAATAACCTTAAGAGTTTTTCTATCAAGCTCTTCAAATACCAGATCTATTTTATCCTCTGTGTTTCTGAGTTCAAATTTAAATGACATCTCCATATTTTCATTAATATTTTCTACCTTCTGCTCTGAGCGCAAAAGCTCTATTCCGCCCTGATATGCCTTTAAATCCGCTCTGTTGTTTTCTTCAAGCAAACAATTAATTTTTATATATTTTTTGCCATTTTCGTATCCTGTTATCTCATAGGATACTACTTTAGTTTCTCCATCTTTTATGTCTACTGTTTCAAAACTATATACATTTCCTGCCGTTGTATCAATTTCATTATGCTTTTTCTTATCTGCCTGTATATCATTATTTATTATTTCGATTTTGTTTTTTCGTTCAATCGCTGAGCACCGTGAAAGCATTAAAACAATAGCTATTGAAGAAATTACAATAGCCCAAGCAATAATTTTTCTTAATGTTTCCCCCGTCATTTGATTCACCCTTATTTTAAATCTTCTATAAGCTCCTCAATTTTCACATTAAAAGCCTCAGCTAAATAAATTAGTTCAATATCCGTCACAAACCTCTGCCCGCTTTCTATTCTCTGAACAGCATTCTTGTCCACATCAAGCCCCATTATCTGCAGTTTGTCCGCAAGTGCTCTCTGAGACATTTTTGGCATTTGTTTATTCCTTAATCTGAAAACATTTTTCCCGCAAATATTGTTTTTTCCTGTAATGGATTTATTTTTAAACATAAAAAACCCTCCGATATTTGACATTTGGTACTTGCCAAATTTATTATAGGCTTTTATGTTTTTATTTATGACATTCGCTAAATGTCATAAATAAAAACGGAGTGCTCAAAAGAACACTCCGCCTCAATTATTAAATTACTTATTAAGGTTTTCTTCAAGCTTTTTAAGCTCTTCTGCGATAGCCTTGGGAAGTCTTTCGCCAAACTGAGCAAAATACTCTTTCTGGTTCTCAACATCCTCAAGCCAGTATTTCTTGTCAACAGTAAGAAGCTCTTCAAGCACTTTCTTATCCATATCAAGCTCTGTAATATCGATATCCTTAACCTCAGGCAAGTAACCGATAGCGCTCTCAACAGCGTCTGCTTTGCCTGCACATCTGTCCAAAATCCAAAGCAATACACGCATATTGTCGCCAAAACCGGGCCACATGAAGTTGCCTTCCTCGTCCTGTCTGAACCAGTTAACGTGGAAAATCTTCGGAGCCTTATTAGGATCCATCTTCTCGCCCATTTCTAACCAGTGACCAAAGTAATCAGCCATATTGTAACCAACGAAGGGCTTCATAGCCATGGGGTCACGGCGAACAACACCTACTGCACCTGCAGCTGCTGCA
>CALAUK010000037.1 GCA_937892135.1 uncultured Clostridia bacterium
GACCCTCTGCTTGTAAGGCAGATGCTCTCCCAGCTGAGCTATACTCCCGTTTTTGGTGACCCATAAGGGAATCGAACCCTTGATTCCGGCGTGAGAGGCCGACGTCTTAGCCGCTTGACCAATGGGCCATATTTAAGGGTTAATTCATACTTAACCCTTATGTAAATGGTAGCGGCGAGTGGACTTGAACCACCGACCTAACGGGTATGAACCGTTTGCTCTAGCCAACTGAGCTACACCGCCACATCATTATCGCTCTAAGCGACGGAACTTAGTATACTACAATATCCGCCGCTTGTCAAGCTTTTTTTCAAAAATTTTTGAATTTTTTTAATTTTCTTCCTCAATCTCCTGAGAATATGCCTCAATAGACAGATACACACCAAGAGCGTTTGACAGTTTTTGATACTCTTCGTATGCCTCAAAATCCATATCTTTCTTTTTTACAGCTTTAATCATAAGGTTTTTTGGAGTTTCAAGAGGCGAAATATATTCAAGAGCAGTAACCTCGTATCCCCTCGCCTTTAAATAAAGGGCACGCATAGCATCGGTCAGAGTGTCTGCAAGTCTTGCTTTAAAAACCGGAAAATCAGTTATTGAGGAAAACGGCTCATAGCTGTAGCTTTTAAGCATTTCCTTATGACAGCACGGCACACATATTATTGCCCGAACATCGCTTCTTATACCAAGACCTAATGACATATCTGTTGCAGTATCACACGCGTGAAGGGAAACCAAAAGGTCAATTTTTACGGGCGGAGTGTAGCTATTCATGTCAGCACACACAAACTTCATATTGTTATATCCCAGATTCTTTGCCATTTTTTCTGATGCGCGAACAACGCCCTCGTTATAGTCAACACCTATAAAGCTGCAGTCCAGTTTTAAAATATCTCTCATATAAAAGTTAAGAACAAAAGAAAGATATGACTTTCCGCAGGCGCAATCCAAAACATAAATCTTTTTATTTCTTCCCAAAGACTCAATAACGGGTTTGGCAAGCTCGATAAAGTGGTCAATCTGATTGTATTTTCGGATCATATCGTTTTTAAGCTTTCCGTCTTTAGTGAGTATGCCTATTTCAGCTAAAAGCTTATCTGCCTCGCCTATTTTTATTATATAATCTCTTTTTCCCTGATTTATAACGTTGGCCTTATTAGCTTCTTTTTTCTTCTCGTTTTGCACCTGACGCTGAGTTACTTTTTTATCCGAGCCCTCAAATTCTATAAAAACGCCTCTTTCCTTGTATGTAAGAAAAAGCGATTCATAAGCTTCTTTATCTTTTGTTATAAAGGAGCAGATATCCTCATATTTTAAAGCCTCGCTTATTCCATTAAAACGGCAGATAAACAACTCGTCTTCTTTTAATACACTTCCCTCAAACACCTTTGTGCCTGACTTATAAGAAAAGTCAATCCCTTCAAAGAAGTCAATATTTTCAGGAATTCTTGCTAACAGCGCCGACAAAAGAAACTCTATTTTGTCTATTGTTTTACTTTTCATAGTTTACCTCTATTCTATATTCTTTCCCATTTTTATAGTCAAACAAAATGCAGATGTTTTCATTTTCTCCGTTTGATAAAACATTTTTAGAAAAAGGATACACACGAACAAACTTCATTATATCAGAAAGCTTTTCACCTCTTAAGTTTTCATCTAAAACACATCTGTTCTCAGACAAAAACGCTGAAACCTTTTTTGAAAACTCCTTGTCCGTGCGCTTTGCCCAGAAAGGAAGCGCCGCTCCCTTATTATACTTTAAAAGGTCAAACAGCAGATACGAAGAAAAAACATCATCTTTTTCATATTCATAAAGTATATCGTAAAGCTTTAGTCTGCTTTGAGGTGCATTGTTATAGCCCGAATTTTTAAAAAACTCATAAAGCTTATAAAAACACTCAAACGGACTTTCATATTTTTCTAAAAGATACGAAAGTGATTTTTCAAAGGCACCCGAGTTATAATACCTGTCTACCATATCACTTACTCCCTTAAGAAGAGAAATATCCTTATATGTCATATACTTATTTGAAACCACTTCATACGGAGGATACGGCAAAAACTTATAAAGATGCTTTTTATTCAACAGAAAACTATTCTGATGAATATTTACAAAATGAGCTTGAGGCTATTGTAAAAGAAGTTATTGCTAAACAGTTAAGAATGGACGTTTCCGAAATTTCCGATGATGCAGCTATCGTTCAGGATCTCGGCGCCGACAGCCTTGATATAGTCGAAATGCTTATGACTCTCGAAAGCGAATTCGGTATCATCGTTCCCGATGAAGACGTAATGGAACTGAAGACCGTTCGTGCAGTAGCAGAGTACATCGAAAGTCACACCTGAGAAAAAGCCCCGAAACGGGGCTTTATGCTTTTAGAAACGACATCTCTTTACTCCTCCCAGCGGGCCGAGGCTATTGAGCGG
>CALAUK010000038.1 GCA_937892135.1 uncultured Clostridia bacterium
GTATGTGTATGCTTTTAACAGACTCTGCGGCAATCCGTGACGTTTTATTGTTCCCCACAATGAAACCGTTGGATAACAAATAATTTTTTACAAATGAATAAGGAGGGTTATTATGTTTTGTTCAAAATGCGGTTCAGAAATAACTAACGAAACAACTTTTTGCCCCTATTGCGGAGAGAAAACTAAAAAAGAGGAGGCAGCTCCTGTTGCCGAGGCAGCTCCCGTAGTTGAGGAAACTCCCGTAGCTAAAGAGGCTCCTATGGATGAGGCAGCACCCAAGAAGAAGGTTGGCTTTAAAAAGCCTCTTATAATATCTTTGGCGGCTGTTTTGGTGGTGCTTATAGCAGGCACAGTTTTAACCTTTGCTTCAAATTCTTTTAAAAACTTTGTTTTTAAGACATTTATGTCGCCCAAGCAGTATTTTAGTTATGTGGTAGACAAAAATGCAGAAGATTTGGCAAAAGAGGTTTCTTCTCTTTTTGACACAGCTAAAGAAGCTACTTCTGATACAGCTCCCGTTAGCACAAAGGGCACAGTAAATGTGACTTTGGGAGATGGCTTCCATAAGCTTATAAGAAAAACTGCAGACGGTGATACAATTAACCTTACAAGCTGGATTAAAGATGCTTCAATAGACTTTGAAACAAAAGGCAACGAAAAAGCCGTTTCTGTAAATTCAAAACTAAAGCTTAACGGCGTTGAGCTTGCAGAGCTTGATATTGCAACAACTTTAGATAACGGAAATGTTTATATAAAAATTCCCGGCCTTAATGATTCTGCAATCCGCATAGGTACAGAATATGATTATGACGAATTAACCGAAATAATCAAAAATATAAATGAAGTCTTAAGCGTGCTTCCCGATGAAAAAGTGACAAACAGCATAATCACAAGATACTTAGGTGCAGTTGCTGACGGAATTGATGATGTGGAAAAAGACGCAGAAAGCTTTGAAATAGGCGAAGTTAGCAAAAAGCTTACAGTTCTTCGTGCAACAGTTGATTCATCTTCACTTTACAAGGCATCAAAAAATGTTTTAAAAGAAATTAAAAATGACAAAGAAATCGAAAAGATTGTAAAAGATGCGGCTGATACAAAACTTCTTCAGGGCTCTTACATAGACGAGCAGTACGAAGAGTTTATCGCTGAAATAGATGAAATCTTAGAGGATATGGATAAAGAAGATTTCTCCATGGACGATGACTTTGATATTTTGCTTTATGTCGATAACGGGGGTTCTGTATGCGGAATCGGCCTAGACGCTCCCGTCGGTGATATGGAGGCTGTAACAATCGAAAAAGGCTCAAAGTTTGGAACAATAGTCTCAATAGGTGCAGATGAAAACAAAATAGAGATTGAAGGAATCGGCTCAAAATCAGGCTCACTTGTAACAGGAAAATATGTAGTTTCATACGGCGAAACAAAACTTGCTTCCATCCTTACAACAGATGTTGATGAGGAGCTTTTGAAAAAAGGTAAGTTCTCGGGAACAATTGAAATTACTCCCGATGAAGGAATAGTGCCCATCATCAGCTTCTTTGATTCAGATCTTGCTTCATTTATAGAATATGCAAAGCTTAGAATCAAAGCAGACGAAACAAGTATTGATATTGATCTTTACTCATTAACTGACCTTTTCGCTAATGTTAAAGTGACAACAGAAATAACAAATAACACTGATGCAGACATTCCCGAAAACTATGTTGATTTAGCTGTAACAGATTCGACAGAAGATGCTCAGCTTGCTAAATGGGCTGCGGGATGTAACCTTTCATGGTTTGAGAATTTGTTTGTAAACTTAAAGGCGTGCGGAGTTCCTGAGGAATTTGTAAATTCCATGCAGGAAGGATTTATGCTCGGTATGGCTTCTTCGGCAGAAGAAATACCTTCCGATATCCCACCAGAGTATTACGAGCTTTATAACTATTAATTAAATAATCAAACAGGGTGTATCCTTGCGGAAATTCGTTAGGTTACACCTTGTTTTATGAAGAGGAATTTGTATGATAGTAGTTGACAAAATAAAGAAAAGCTATGGCAAAAAAGAAGTTTTAAAAGACATTTCATTTACTGCAGGTGACGGAAAGTGTATAGGCATTTTAGGTGGAAACGGCTCAGGAAAGTCCACCCTTTTAAGCATTCTCTCTGGTGTTACCTCAAAAGATAACGGAAGCTTTTTATGTGATGACACAGACCTTTTTAAAGATGCGAAAAAAAGAAGTGAGCTTGTTGGCTATGTTCCTCAGGGCACTCCTTTGATTGAAGAGCTTTCCTGCCGGGATAATCTTCTTTTATGGTATGAAAAAGAGGAAATGGAAAAATCACTTTCTTCAGGCGTTCTTAATATGCTTGGAATAAACGATTTTTTATCCGTTCCGGTTAATAAAATGTCGGGCGGAATGAAAAAGAGGCTGTCTATCGGCTGTGCAGTCTGTGATAATCCCCGAATTCTTCTTTTAGACGAGCCATCTGCGGCATTAGACATTGTATGCAAAGAAAGAATTTTTAAATATGTAAAAGACTTTACTAAAAACGGCGGTATCGTAATCATTTCAACCCACGATACCTGGGAATTATCAATTTTAGACGAGCTTTATATATTAAAAGACGGCTCTTTATTAAAATATGAGTACGACGGTGATATACACAGATTGGCAGGTATGCTATGAAAAACAAAACATACTTAAAGCTTCAGATTAAAAAAGCATTTTTTTCCTACCCTGCTATTCTTATAATCACACTGATTACAGTTTTAAGCATTGCTGTGACCTGCGGAGTAGTTTTATACAATAAAAGCCAGAGCAAAGAAAAAACAAAGCTTAACGTGGGCCTTGTCGGAGATATGAATAATTCATATCTCGAGTTAGGTCTTTTTGCGCTTGAAAATTTCGACAGCTCACGCTACACAATAGAGTTTAAAACTTTTGAGGAAGAAGAAGCAAAAACTGCTCTTGAAAATCACGAAATATCAGGATATATAAGGATAAGTAACCGATTTATAAATGCAATTATGCGCGGAAACCGCGGAAGCGTTGAATATGTTTTATTAGGCGACAGCACCGAGTTTGAAACTATGCTTATGACGGAGTTTTCAGACATTGTTTCAGACTGGATAGTTCGTGCGCAGACCTCAGTTTACGCTATGGAGATGCTCACAAAAGACTATGGCGAAGACGAAGCAAAAGAAAAGCTTTCAAAAAACTTCAATGATATGAACATTATGTACGCTGAAGATATTCTAGGGAGAAGCAAAACATACGAAACAAAGGTTTTGGGCATTTCCGATTCTTTATCCTTTGGAGCCTATTACCTTTGCGCAATTATAATGTTTTTCTTGCTTATATGGCCGATTTCGTGCAACACACTTTTTATAAACAAAGACCTTTCTTTAGGAAAGCTTTTATATGCTAAAAATATGAAAACAAAAACGCAGATAGCCTCGGAATACTCAGGCTATTTCGCAGTCACTTTGGTGACGCTTATTATATTTTCTTTTATTTTCGGGATTGTTTTATCTAATAACAGTTTTGGCATAAACGAGCTTAAGGGAGCGTCTTTTTTGGGCTGTGTTTTATTCGTTTTTAAAATGCTCCCTGTGGTTTTAATGCTTACACTGTTTCAGATGATGCTCTATGAATTAACACCTAACACTGTCGGCGCAATAGTTTTGCAATTTTTTGTAGCCATTTTCCTTTCCTATGTTTCGGGAATTCTTTATCCTGATTTCTTTTTCCCTGAATTGGTTAAAAAGATTTCGTATTTTCTCCCTTCAGGGCTTGGTTTTTCATATCTGAAAGGACTTTTGGCAGGCACATTTAAGACAGAGGCATTTATTTTAATGCTTTTATATGCTTTTGCATTTTTCAATATAACCGTTATTATAAGAAACAAAAAGATGGCAGGTGATAAGCTATGAAAAAGATAAAAAAACTTCTTATCTGGTACTATATGTTTAATAAAAGGCTTTTTCACAAGGGAAGTTTTCTTATTATTCTTTTGCTTATCCCCATTTCGCTTACCCTTTTAAACACAGCCTTTAAAGGTGACAGCGGAATTATGACAATAGCTTTATCGGCAGAAAATGAAAACGACACCGTTTCAAAAGAGGTTTTAGACTACCTTTTAACAAAGGACAGTGTTTTAAAATTTGACCTTTACTCCTCGCCCGAGAAGGCAGAAGATGCAGTCAGACAAAACAAAGCTGATGCGGCGTGGCTCTTAGATGAAAACTTTAACAGAAAGCTTTCCCTGTTTGCAAGCGGCGAAAGAAAAAAGCCTTTCTTAACGGTTGTTGTAAGAGAAAACAGCGTGCCAATAAGCCTTTCCAATGAGGTTTTATTTTCTTCAGTTTTTCCGAAGCTTTCCTATGAATCATACAAGCATTTTATATATGAAAATGTGCCTTTAAAGGATTCTTCGGAGGAAACTTTAAAAAATTACTACGATAAATATATGACAGACGAAAGCCTTGTAAAAATTGTGCTTTTGGATTCAGACAAAGAAGTTTCAGACAGCAAAAACTTTCTTTTAGCGCCCATAAGAGGCATTTTGTCTTTAATTGTAATGCTTTCGGGTTTTGCGGCGGCAATGTATTTTTTATCTGACCTTCAAAACGGAAAATATGACTGGCTTTCTTATAAAAAAAGGCTCTACCCCGCTTTTGCCTCCTGCCTTTCGGCAGTGTCTGTTTCTTCGGCGGCGGTCTTTTTAGCGCTTGTTTTTTCAGGAATGGCAGAAAATATTTTAAGAGAGCTTTTGTGCCTTTTTATGTTTTCACTTTCGGCGGCGGGATTTTGTCTTAACTTATGCACCATCTTCCGCTCGTCAGGAAAGCTTGGAGCATTAATTCCGTTTTTAACAATAACCATGCTTGTGCTTTGCCCGATATTTTTCTCGGTTAACTTTCTTTCGTGGTTAAAGCCTATCTTCCCGCCCTACCACTACTTAAACTCGCTTCATAATGCGCGTTTCATGTGGTATATGGGATTGTATTTTATCATAAGTTTAGCGCTCTCTTTTGTCATAAATGAACTTTTAAATAAAAAAGAACGGAACATCTCAAAATTTTAATAATATCCGTTGACATTAGAACTTTATTATGTTAGAATGTAGAAAAATTCAGAAAAAGGGGTGCCTTTTATGGAAAAAGATTTGATTTATAACGGCATACGAGTTGGCGAATATGGCTATGACCACGACGAAGCTATGCGAAAAATTAAAGAAGAGTGTATTGACGTTGGAATGAACTATGTTGCATTTAACTTGTCAAAAACAAACTATGACAAAGAATATTATGTTACTTTGGCAAAATACCTTGCAGATAATGGGATATACTTTACTTTCCAGTATGTTGACTGGCTTGATAATCCTGCAGGTTTTGACGAGGAAATCTCAGATGCAATGAAAGAGGTTGCAGGCAAGTACTACCGTGCGCACGGACTAGGTGAGCTTGGAACTAAGTTTGGCTGTGCTGCAAAGGGCTATGGCGATTTCTAT
>CALAUK010000039.1 GCA_937892135.1 uncultured Clostridia bacterium
TTTTTCTTTGCCTGTTCAAACAAATCTCTTACTCTTGAAGCACCAACACCAACAAACATTTCAACAAAGTCAGAACCACTTATGCTGAAAAACGGAACTTTAGCCTCTCCTGCAACAGCCTTTGCAAGAAGTGTCTTACCTGTTCCGGGAGGGCCCACCAAAAGAACGCCTCTCGGAATTTTTGCGCCAAGCTCAGTAAACTTTCTTGGGTTTTTAAGAAACTCAACAATTTCCTCAAGCTCTGCTTTTTCTTCGTCTGCACCGGCAACATCTGAAAACAAGACCTTATTTTTTCCGTCTGTAAGAACTTTAGCCTTGCTCTTGCCAAAATTCATTGATTTTCCGCCCTGTGCACGATTCATTAAGAAGAAATACAAAAAGACAAATATCAGTATAGAACCAAGCATCGGAAGTACAGAAAGCCACCAGGGCTGTGCCTCGGGAGCTTTTGTGTTATACACAAGCTTACCCTCTTTAACCTGACGGGAAATTTCTTCTCCCAAATCCTCGGTCAAAACAGCCTTTCCCGGTATTTCAACCTCGATTACCTCATCTGTTCCACGAAGCTTTGCCTGCGCAAAATATCCGTCTCCTGAGATAACAAGCTCTTCAACCTGCTCCTTACTTATTGCAATCTGCAAATCAGAATACACTTTCTGCTCTTTTAAAACCGGCTCTGCCGTAAAGACATATATCATTGCCACAATAGAGGCAAAAACTGCCAGATAGAACAAAAGCTTACTAAACTTACTTTTCAAAATATCAGCTCCTTAGGTATAAGTGGCATCCGCCACATAATTTTCATTCTCTCAAATGAAAATGTTATCATAAACATTTTACAAAAGCAACCATTCTTTCAAATGTTTCACAAAATATTCATAAATTATTATTCATTTTCATAAACTGAACGCTTTAGTATTCCCACATACGGAAGATTTCTATGCTTCTGCGCATAATCAAGTCCGTATCCAACAACAAATTCATCAGGAATTTCAAAGCCTATGTACTTAACATCTATATCAACAACTCTTCTTGAGGGTTTGTCTAATATAGTGCATATCTCAAGAGATTTCGGACCTCTTTTTCTTAATATATCTGCTATATAGCTTAAAGTACGTCCGCTGTCTATAATATCTTCTACTAAAAGAACATTCTTTCCCTCAATAGGCATATCAAGGTCTTTTTCAATTTTTACAACGCCTGATGACTTAGATGAGGCGCCATAGCTTGATGCGCTCATAAAGTCTATCATTACAGGAACTTCAATCTCACGCATAAGGTCAACAGAAAACATAACTCCGCCTTTTAAAACAGTTACAACTACTAACTCTTCACCCTTATAGGCTTCGCTGATTTTTTCTGCCATTTCCTTTATCTTTATTTTTAAGTCTTCTTCTGAAATTAAAACTCTTTCGATATCCTCATGTATCTTCATTTTTTCTCCCCCTTGACATACTCTAACCTGACTGCCCTTTTTGTTTTTTCTGTTACTTTATGCCCCACAGACCTGCGTATACCGCAAACCCACAGTATCTCGCCATCAAGCTCTACAATGGGCACTGTTTCTCTAATATTTATATCTACCTTTTCATCTATAAAAAGCTTTTTAAGCTTTTTTGTTCCGCCCTCGGTTTTGATTACATCGCCGTCTTTTCTGTTTCTTACGATAAGCTTTTTAGCCTCTCCTATATCAAACCAAACGCAGTTTTTCCTCTTCCCTATATCATCTTTTGCCACTTCTTTAAAACAAACAAAACTTTTGTCGTTTTCTATATAAACCTCTTGCCCAAGACTAAGCTCAAGACAAAAATCTTCTTTTTTGTCTTCTTTTTCAAAATACAAATAACCATAACCTACCCGTGCATAAAGGTCTTTTAAAATATTTGCTTTGCCCGAAGTTAAAGAATCAATCCTCTTTACAGCGTTATAATCTATATCAAGTGCATCGCCTTTAACAAATGCAATCATTTTTCTTATAACTCTGTATCTTACAGCCTTGTGATACCCTTTTAGTTTTAAAATATTTAAACAAGGGTTTGTGTTTTTTGTTTCAAAACACGAAGAAAAGGCTTCATCAGCACATTTTTTTAAAAAGTCCTCATCTTCTTTAATTATCTTAGCACTTTGAGTTATAGTATTAACAAAATTGGGGTTAAAATTCTCTTCAATGAAAGGTATAAGCTTATGGCGCACTTTATTTCTTGTGTAGTCACACGAAAGATTTGTGCTGTCTGTCACATAGGATAAGCCTTTGTTTTCAAGATAGGAAAGAATTTCTTCCTTTTCCATGCACAATATGGGGCGGATAATCTTATCAGAAATATTTTCACCAATACCCGAAAGTCCCGAAAGACCCGCGCCTCGCATAAAATTCATCAATATGCTTTCGGCGTTATCGTTTTTATTATGCGCTGTCGCAATTTTTTCTATTTTTCTTGCCTTTACAATCTCAGAAAACCAGTTATACCTTGCTTTTCTTGCCGCAAGCTCAATGCTTTGTTTTTCATTTTTTGCAATCTGGGGCACATTGATGCGGTTTACAAGAATTTCAACTCCAAGATTTTTACATAATTCTTTGCAAAAATCTTCGTCTCTTTTTGCCTCATCGCCACGAATCATATGATTCACATGGCAGGCAATAACTTCTATATTATACTTTTCTTTAAGAGATAAAAGCGCACTCATAAGGCACACCGAATCAGAACCACCCGACAAGGCTACAAGCACCTTATCTCCGTTTTTTAACATATGGTTCTCATCAATGTAGCAGCATAGCTTTTTTAAAAAATCAAAATCGCTCTTACTCTCTTTCATAATTACCCTCGTTATTCTTCTTCGTACTGCTTATCAAGATGCATAAACTTAGTATGACTTCCATCCCACCACAGCTTAACAGTTCCCGTCTCGCCGTTTCTGTGCTTTGCAATAATACACTCTGCAATATTTTTATCAGGACTATCAGGATTATAATACTCGTCACGATACAAAAACATTACAATATCCGCATCCTGCTCAATTGCACCTGATTCACGAAGGTCCGAAAGCATAGGACGCTTGTTCGTTCTGCTCTCAGGTCCACGGGAAAGCTGCGAAAGCGTAATAATCGGAATATTAAGCTCTTTTGCAAGAATTTTAAGAGAACGCGAAATCTCAGAAACCTCCTGCTGACGATTTCCGTCACTTCTTGTTCCGCTCTGCATAAGCTGAAGATAGTCAATAACTACTAATCCAAGATTATGCCTCTGCTTTAATCTTCTGCACTTTGCTCTTATCTCAGATACAGTAACGCTCGATGAATCATCAATAAAAATCGGTGCCTTTGCAAGCTGTTCAAGATTTTCGCCGATTCTTATCCAGTCATCAGCATCAAGGCTTCCCTCTTTTAGCTTGTTTCCGCTAACCATAGCCTCGCCACAGATAATTCTGTTAGCTAATTGCTCACGGCTCATTTCAAGATTGAAAACCGCAGTCGGAATTCCGTTTCTTATAGCCGCATTCTGCGCAATATTTAATGCAAAGCTTGTTTTACCCATAGCAGGTCTTGCCGCAATCAGTATAAGGTCGCTGTTCTGAAGTCCTGAGGTTATCTGGTCTAAATAACCAAATCCCGTAGGCACACCTGAAACCTTACCTTTCTTTGCCGCCATCTCCTGCATCATCTGAAATGTTCCGCCAAGAATTTCACTTATATGAACAATACCGTTTGAGTCTTTTTTCTGCAAAATATCAAAAACTATTTTTTCTGCATTTTCAAGCGCAATATCTGCTCCCTCAGGCGCGTCATAGCCTAAGCTCATAATCTGGCTTCCCGCATCAACAAGACGCCTTAAAAGCGCTTTCTGCATAATGATATTAGCATACTGAGTTATGTTAGCCGTTGTCGGCACAGAAGAAGCCACAGATGTAAGATAGCTTACTCCCCCAACCGCTTCAAGACTTCCGTTTCTCGAAAGCAAATCAGAAACAGTAACGATATCTATGGGCTGATTTAAGTTAAACAAAGTCTGCATAACAGAAAATATAGTTTTGTTATGTTCAAAATAAAAATCTTCTTCTTTTATAATTTCACTTACAGCTGAAATACAGTTAGAGTCAATCAATATCCCACCAAGAACGGACTGCTCCGCTTCTGCACTGTAAGGCATAGTTCTACCCACAGTATCCATTAAAAAAACTCCCTTCAAGCCTATTCGGCTTTGATTATAACCTTTAGCTTAGCTACTATCTCAGGATAAACCTTAATGTCTATCTCAGTTGCGCCAACCTGCTTTAATCCGCCGTCGGGCAAAACAAATTTCTTTTTGTCTATAACGATATGGTGCTGATTTTTCAAAGCCTCAGAAACATCCTTGTTTGTTACAGAACCGAAAAGTCTTCCTCCCTCACCGGCTTTAGTAGTTAAAGTTACCGAAAGAGATGCTAGTTTTTCTTTTAAAGCTGTTGCCTCTTCAATTTCCTTGCCCTTATGGTATGCCGCAGCCTCTTTTTTTCCTTCTATCGCATTTAAGTTAGAATTGTTTGCCTCTACTGCAAGCTTTTTGGGAAGCAAAAAGTTTCTTGCATATCCGTCAGACACTTCCTTAACATCGCCTTTTTTACCCTGACCCTTTACGTCAGCCATAAAAATAACCTTCATAATACATTTTCCTTTCTGATCAATTTTCCAGACGCTCACCGAAATATTCTTCAATCGCAGCCACAAGCTTTTCTTCAACTTCGTCTATCGCGATATCTTTAAGCTGTGCGCCCGCAACGCTCATATGACCGCCGCCGCCTACCTTTTCCAAAATAAGCTGAACATTAACACCGCCCCACGAACGTCCGCTTATAACAGTTGTCTCGCTGTCTGCCTTGGCAATAACAAACGATGCCTCAACTCCGTTTATTCCTAAAAGCTCATCTGCCGACTGAGCGGCAACAAGATTTGTTTCATTTATAAACTTATCGCAAACAGCCACAACAACGCCGTCGTAAACAAACTTTGCATTTGAAATTATTCTCGCTCTGTCTGAATACTGACCCATTTCTATCTGGAACATTTTTCTTACAGTAACAGTATCCACACCGTGCTTTCTTAAAAACGCCGCCGCATCAAAAGTTCTTACACCTGTTTTAAAGGTAAAGTTCTTTGTATCCATACAAATACCCGCATAAAGCGCCTCTGCCTCTGCTTTTGTGAGCGAAATGCTATTATTCATATACTGCAAAAGCTCTGTCACAAGCTCACAGGTAGATGATGCATAAGGCTCGTGATACACCAAAGAACAGTTTTCAATAAAGTCTGTGCTTCTTCTGTGGTGGTCAATTAAAACTATATCCCCCGCTTTTTCTAAAAGCTCAGGCTTTTCCAAAAGAGACGGTCTGTGCGCATCAACAACAATAAGTATTGTGTCTTTGTCAACAAAGCTTTCTGCCTCTTCGGGCGAAATAATTATTTCTTCATATTCGCTTTCTGCACGAAGGCCCGAGATAACCGCATCAACCGATGCATTATGAGGACCGCATACAATTTTTACTGTCTTGTTTTTGCTCTTAACACTTCTTGCAAGGCCCACAGCCGCACCGATAGCGTCAAGGTCAGGACTTTTATGCCCCATAATCAAAACCTTTTCGTCACTTGCTATAAGCTGACCTAAAGCCTCCGCTATAACTCTTGACTTAACTCTTGTATTTTTCTCGTGCTCTTTTGTCTTTCCGCCATAGAAGCTAAACTGGTTATCATTTTTTATAACCGCCTGATCTCCGCCACGGCCAAGCGCCATATTAAGAGCATTTCTTGAATATTCATCATTCTGAGAGATATTTTCTCCGCCTGTACCGATACCGATACTGATAGTGGCAGAGGATTTGTTTCCGACATTTATCTCACGAACCCAGTCTAAAATCTCAAACTTCTTTTCAATAAGCATCTTAAGATTTTTATGCTCAAAGAACAAAAGATATCTGTCTCTTTCGGGCTTTTTTAAAATTCCGCCTACAGGCTTTACCCATTCGTTTATTTTCTGGTCAATCTTAGAGATCAGTCTCGGCTTTGCCCAGTCCTCCATCTCATTTAAAACATCGTCATAATTGTCAACCATTATAACGCCTATGTCAAGCTTTTCATCATTATACTTTTTTAAGGTCTTTCTTTGCTCCGTTTCATCAAGCCAGTAAAGCAAAACAAGATATTCTCCGTCCTTTTTATCGTCGGGCTTAATAATACTTCCCATAACCTTATAAAGGTGCTTGCGATATTCAACATCAAGAGAAATACCCTCATGCATACGCAATACGTCACTCCATCTTAATCCCGGAATGACCTCTGAAAGATACTTTTCAAAAAGCACCTCTCCCTCTACAATCTTGAAAAATCCCTGATTATACCAAGAAACCTTACCGTCAAGATGAGTTACCACCATAGGAAACGGAAAGTTTACCAAAGATTCCTTTGTTGCAGTATCCATATGCTTGTTAAGCTGATAAATATAGTCAGAAACATCTGTAAGACGTCTCTTCTTTTCAACAACTTTAAGCATAATAAGCGCCACAAACAAAACTGCCTCAGCGTACGAAATTACTCTTAACATCAGGTTTTCTCCTGCGAAAGCAAAAGTAACAACAGCGCAGATAAGAATACACCAGGTTGCAAGAGATGTAGCCTGCTGAAGCATATTTATAAATTGCTTGTTCTTCTTTCTGATATTACCCATTTATATCATTTTCCTTTCCCAGCTTTCGTATATCACGAAAAGAATCTATTATTCCAAGTACGATTATAAAAAGCGGCATAAACAAAATGCCCGTAACTGTCAATACAATTAAAACAAACTTTTTTCTGCCCGAAAGCTTTTTTGTAAAAAAGCTTACAATGCTAAGTCCGCAAGCAAAAAAGAATGCACCCAAAATAAAGAACATACAAAATGCCGCCGCAGAAATAACCATATTGCTTTTAGCCATAAGAACATATAACGCAAAAGACAAAACGAGCATTAAAAAACACATTTTGTCTGCTCTTATATAAATAAAATCACTGATCCCGTCACACAAATCGTCTTTTTTGATTTTCATAATCTTTTTTAAAACCCATACCGAAAAGTATGACCACAAAACTATTCCCGTAATAAAAGTCAAAGGAACTGTTACCATCTTAAAAAATGATAATAAAAACAATGCCTCAGAAGATGTATATATCTCCTTTAAGCCCGCACTTTCAAAAATAAGCGCAGTCTGTTCATTCATCGCACTGGTAAGTGCCTTTATATCTGAAAATCTAAACCCTTCCACATTTGCGATTTCACCTATACCAAAAGACGCCAAAGCACCCAATAAAATTCCTAAAGCGCCGAGCATAGTAACCATAAAAAGCTTACCGCGGCTTCTTACTGCAAGGTTTATCATAAGTGCACAAAAACAAATCTCAAGTCCTGATGCAAAGGAAAATGTTAAATTAACCAAACTGTCAAGCGCAAAAACAAAAACTGCACCCAGAAGAGCGGTTATCATATTGCCCCTCAGCATTATAAAACTTAGCATTCCCGAGAGAACGCAGCAGCCTACTGAATAAAGCCCCAAAACACTTAAGGCAATAAATGAAACTGCCATAATAAGAAATATACCAAGAATAAATTTTGCATCACTTTTTTTATTCATAAAGTCTCTCTCCAATTATATAAAGGGTATAAATTCAGCTTACACTACCCTCATTAAACCATAAAACAGGTAATATATATTGTACCACAATACCTTAACTATGTCAAATATTAATTTAAACACGCAAAAGGCCACCGCATTTAACTATGCGATGGCCTTAATATTGTCAAAAATCAGTCTCTGTGATTTTCAAGACAAGCGCTGCAATATACAGGTCTGTCGTTCTTAGGTTTGAACGGAACCTGAGCGGTTGCGCCGCAATCAGCACAAATTATCTCGTGCATCTCTCTGGACTGACGGATAGCAGCTTTTCTTGCAATTCTGCAGTCTTTACAACGAGTAGGCTCATTCTCAAAGCCTTTCTCTGCGTAAAACTCCTGCTCACCTGCTGTGAAAACGAATTCGTTTCCGCAATCCTTACATACTAGTGTTTTGTCTTCGTACATTGGTATCCCCTCACTTTGAATTTTTGCTTCCAAAGGTTCCTGCCTAGCCCCTGCCCTTTGGAATGTATAACAAAGTTGACCCAGCGCCAACTAATGTTTAAAGTTAAGATTGTCCGCCTTTCTTAAGATTGGCCTCAATTTTACGTTTTATTCTCTGGAGCGCATTATCAATAGATTTTGCAGTCCTTTTCTGCATTTCGGCAATCTCTATATAGCTTCTGCCCTGAAGATAAGCCTCTAAAACTTCTCTTTCAAACTCACTTAAATTGCCTAAAATAATCTTTGATGTCTGATTATAATCTTCTTCATTAATAACAACCTGTTCAGGGTCTGAGACTGCACTGTACGAAATAGAATCAAGAAGTGTTCTTTCCGAATCGTCTGCATAAGTAGGTTTGTTTAAAGAAATATAGTTATTAAGAGGAATGTGCTTTTGCCTTGTTGCAGTTTTAATAGCCGTCACAATCTGACGGGTTGCACAAAGGTCTGCAAAAGAGGCAAAACTCACCTGCTTTTCAGCTGAAAAGTCTCTTATTGCCTTAAACAAGCCTATCATACCCTCCTGAATCAGATCATCTTTATCTGCTCCAATAAGAAAGTATGCTCTCACCCTGGCATTGACAAGCGCCTTATATCTTTCAAATATTTCGCCCGAAGCAATTTCATCTCCGTTCTGCGCCAAAGCCACTAATTCTTCATCTGCCATCTTCGAATACTGGCTTTGATTTTCTTTTGTCCCCATAATTTATTCACCCCGCGGAAACTTACAAATAAATCCACACAGAACACAGCAAAAATACCGCGCTTGTATATCATGCATAAACTGATTATAACCTATTTTTCGGACGCCTGTCAAGTAATTTATACAAAAATCATTTATTTCGACAGGTTTTTTTTGTAAATATTGCCGTTTTCTTGTGATATTAACATAATTTCATAATGCTTTTTTAGTAGTTTTTCACAATTAGCAAAGATTTTTATCGCTTTTTTCCCTATTGAACTTACATTTTTTTTATGTTAAAATATAAAAAAACGAAGAGCAGGTGGTCTTTTATGGCTTATAATGAAAAATATATGCTTCTTGCGATATCCGAAGCAAAAAAAGCAGAAAAAAAGGGCGAGTGCCCCATAGGTGCAGTAATTGTTAAAAATGATAAAATCATCTCAAGGGCGCACAATTTAAGAGAAACAAAACAGTGTTCTATTCTTCACGCGGAAATATCAGCCATAGAAAAGGCGAATAAAAAGCTTTCGAGCTGGCGTCTTGAAGATTGCGACCTTTATGTTACATTAGAGCCATGCCCCATGTGCAGCGGTGCTATAATACAATCAAGAATCAAAAACCTCTATTTTGGAAGCTTCGATAAAAAAGCAGGAGCCGCAGGCTCTGTATGCGACTTGTTTGCCCCCGGACTTTTTAATCACGATGTTAAGGTTTTCGGCGGAATAATGAAAGAAACGTGCTCAGAAATGCTGTCGGACTTTTTCAAAAATTTAAGAGAAAACAAAAAGAAAAAGCGGGATTAATCCCGCTTTTCTATTTACCTTTTTCCTTTAAGAACAGGTGAAAGAGGTTTGTAGATAAAAATTGTTATAATACTTAAAAGTATTCCTCTTGCAAAAGAAAACGGCAGATTAAACACTAATAAGCCTTTCATAAGAGTGTCTGCCCAGGGGCATATTTTTTCATACATTCCAACTATAACCTCATAGGGCATCATAGCTTTTGCATAAAACGGATATGTTATATAAACATTTACCAGAAATCCCGCTATGCACATAACAACTGTCGCTATCAAAGCTGCAAAAACAGCATTCTTCTTTGTTTTCTTTTTAGCGTAGATTATTCCCGCCACAAACACAAAAACGCCTCCGTTTATGAAGTTTGCAAGCTCGCCTACGCCTGCCGTTGCCGTGTTTATAAGGCAGATAAGGTTTTTAACAAAACATATTGCTACTCCCCACCATGGGCCTAATGAAAATGCGCCTATAAGAGCGGGCAAATCTCCAAAATCCAAAGTCAGATACGGCGGCAGAAACGGAAGCGGCAATTTTAAAAACATCAGCACCACCGATATTGCCGAAAGAATCGCACACACAGCAATTTTTCTTACACTAAACTTATTTCTACTCATAATTTTCCTCCTCAAACAAGGGCACAAAAAAACGCCTGCCACACATAACGGGGCACGCGCAAAAAACAAATAAATTTTTTTCATCCGGACTTTACCGTCGGCTTTGGAATTTCACCAAATCAACACAAAAGTGCTCGCGGGCTGTACCGCCGGTAGGGAATCACACCCTGCCCCAAAATTTATTACAAAGCTATTCTATCACTATATATGCAATCTGTCAAGATAAAATTACATAAAAAGAGACTTGCAAAGGGCGGTACTCCTTAGGGATAGACCGCTCAAAAAACACAATTTTGGCACATAACAGTGTCAAAACTTCTCGCAATCCGAAAGGATTACTCGGCGTTTTTTCGTGTTCTGCACTCAAAATTGAGATTTTTGAGTGCCTTGCAGTTTTGGGTTAGATAATTTTCGCCTCAGAGAAGACATAAAAAATACAGGCATACTTTCGTATGTCTGTATTTTTTTGCGCACTATTAGCGGAAATTAGCAATCCAAAACCGATTTCTCCCTAAGGAGTACCGCCCAAAGCAAGTCTCTTTTCTTATTAATAATTATATCCTAAATCGATAACCTTAAGGTTAAAATCTACCATCTCCGCTTTTGTCGGAGGCACGCATTTTTTAAGTCCCTCTTTCATACCCTCGTATGAAAGAATGTTTGTTTCCTTAAGCATCTTTCCCATAATAATCATATTTGCAAGCTTAGCTGCTTTATTATCAAGCGCCATCTGTGTTGCAGGGATATAATAAACATCAACATCATCTCTTTCTACCTTTCTGTCGATAAGAGAGCTGTCTACAAAGATTTTACCGCCGGGAACAACTTCTTTTTCAAACTTATCTAAAGAGGGCTTATTCATAGCGATTAAAACGCTGGGATTTGTTATAATCGGAGAGCCGACAGGAGTGTCAGACACGATAACGTGACAGTTAGCAGTTCCGCCTCTCATTTCAGGGCCGTAAGAAGGAAGCCATGAAACTTCTCTGCCGCTCACAAGACCTGCATAAGCCAAAACTTTTCCCATAAACAAAATACCCTGACCGCCGAAGCCTGCGATTACTATTTCATTTGAAGCCATTATCTGTCGCCTCCTTTATCCTTGTAAACTCCAAGAGGATAAACCTCCATCATATTGTCACGAAGCCAGTCAAGCGCCTCAACAGGAGACAAACCCCAGTTAGTAGGACAAGTTGACAAAACCTCAACAATGGAAAAGCCCTTTCCCGCAATCTGATTTTCAAATGCCTTTTTAATTGCAGCTTTTGCTTTCTTTATATTTTTAATATTATCAACAGCTACACGCTCTGCATAGGTTGTGCCCTCTAATGCTGAAAGCATTTCGCAAACCTTGATAGGATAACCCTGTGTTTCTGTTTTTCTTCCGTAGGGAGTTGTCTGAGTAACCTGACCTACCAAAGAAGTGGGAGCCATCTGGCCGCCTGTCATACCGTAGATAGCGTTGTTTACGAAAATTACAGTAATATTTTCGCTTCTTGTTGCCGCGTGAACAGTCTCCGCAGTACCAATTGCCGCAAGGTCACCGTCACCCTGATAAGTAAATACTACATTGTCAGGATTTGCACGCTTGATACCTGTTGCAACTGCGGGCGCACGTCCGTGAGCTGCCTGCTGCATATCACATTCAAAATAGTTATATGCAAAAACACTGCAACCAACGGGAGCAACACCTATTGTCTTGCCCTCGATTCCAAGCTCATCTATAACCTCAGCAACAAGTCTGTGTATAATACCGTGTGTACAACCGGGGCAATAATGCAAATTCACATCGCTTAAAGCGTGCGGTCTTGAAAATACTTTTTTCATTATTTTACACCTCCCGCAATTTCCTTAACCTTTTTGATAATTTCAGCAGGAGAAGGAACCATACCGCCTGTTCTTCCATAGAAGTAAACGGGCTTCTTGCCGTTAACTGCAAGACGAACGTCCTCAACCATCTGACCCATACTCATTTCAACACTTAAAAATGCCTTTGCTTTGTCTGCAGCCTTTGAAAATACTTCTTCGGGGAAAGGCCATAGTGTTATAGGTCTTATTAAACCTGCCTTTATACCATCTTTTCTAAGCTCTTCAATAGCATTTTTAGCAATTCTCGCTGTTGTGCCGTATGCAGCAATAATATAGTCTGCATCTTCAGTTTTGTACTCTTCATACATAACTTCATTCTTGCGCACAACATCGTAGCGCTTTTCACGCTCGATAACCAAATCCTCAAGCTCTTCGGGAGTAATATACAAAGAGTTTACGATATTTCTCTTTCTTTGCATCTTTGTTCCGTCAGTTGCCCATGTCTTTTCAGGAACTTCTCTTTTCTTAACATCCTCAAAGCTTATAGGCTCCATCATCTGACCTAACATACCGTCTCCCATAATCATAACGGGCATACGGTAAATCTCGCCTAAATCAAAAGCAAGAGAAGTCAGGTCAACCATTTCCTGAACAGAGCTCGGCGCTAAAACGATTAAGTGATAATCGCCGTGACCGCCGCCTTTTGTTGCCTGGAAATAGTCTGACTGAGCAGGCTGAATTCCTCCAAGTCCGGGGCCTCCACGCACAATATTAATAATTACGCAAGGCAAATCAGCACCTGCTATGTAGCTGATACCCTCCGATTTTAAGCTTACTCCGGGGCTTGAAGAGCTTGTCATAACTCTTGCGCCCGCTCCTGCTGCACCATATACCATATTAATTGCAGCAACCTCACTTTCAGCCTGCAAAAACAAGCCGTCTACCTTAGGCATTTTCTTTGCCATATATGCCGCAAGCTCTGTCTGCGGTGTTATAGGATAGCCGAAGAAAAGTCGGCAACCTGCCTGAATAGCAGCTTCCGCCAAAGCTTCGTTACCTTTCATCAAAACTTTTTCGCTCATTTTAACTTGCCTCCCTTTCTTTAATCTTTATATACCTCGATTACACAATCGGGGCAGATTGTTGCACAGAATGCGCAACCAATACATTTTTCCGGTTCTGTAACCTGCGCCGGATAGAAACCTTTTGCATTCATTTTTTCTGTGCTCATAGCCACAATCTGTTTAGGACATACTGTTGTACACAGCTCGCAGCCCTTACATTTGTCTACATTAAAAACTACTTTTGCCATAGTATCAAGCCCTTTCTGATATATTTAAAATTTATTTTTTATATATTTAATCTCCCAAGAGAGAAAATACTCTAAAAATCAAGCTTTAAAAACCTTTTTATATACATTTTTTCTTTTGCAGAGCACTTTTCTAAACTAACCTTATCTAAAACCTCTTTTTCTCCGGTTATATAGCTATACTCTATCTTCACCAGGTCCGACACTTCTTTTACAACACTGTCTCCCCTGTACAAGGTTTTCTCATCTGTTAATTCTGCAATATTTGCATTATTAATAAGCTTTGTTATATTAAGCCTTGAGGCTCTTTCGATCTCGTCCATATAGACTAATATATCGTCTTTATTCTGAGTGAGAGGCCTCGAAGTGTTAATCACAAAATACATCTCATAGCCTTCACGCTCAAAAAACCTCTTGTAAGCGCCTAAAGCAAACGCTCCGTCTTCATCTCCTCCGACATCAAACACAATCTGCGCATTCTTTTTTTCAAAAACTGAAAGAACTTCAGGCGGCATCATCTGCATTTCAAGGTTTGAATTTGCAAACAACGGCGCAATTACCTCTACGCCCTCATTTTCAAGAAAAGTCTTTGCATCAAGGGACCTAAAATATGTGTTAACGATGTCAAGGTCAACAATAATGGTTTTATTGCCTTTTTTTGCAAGGTCGATTGCATAGTTTACGGCAATTTCCGTTTTTCCGCTGCCAAAGTGGCCTGTAAAAATATGAATTCTCTTTTCCACCGCAATCAAACCTTTCCTAAGCTTATTTAAGTATAATAACATATTTTTAAAAAAAGTGCAAGACTTTTACACGATATCTTTGACTTTTTTTGCGCTTTTACGTCACTTTGACAGCTTCTAAGAACTTTTTTGGGATTTTCAAAGCAGAAAATAAGAAAAGGGAGTATCTTCTTAGCAGGAAACCTCTCTAAAACGCAACAATTTTCATCAGATTTCTGTTTTAAATGTTTCCTGAGCCACATTGATAAGCTCACGCATTGCCTTTGTGCAATACTTATTGTTTCTATGAGCAATATACATTGCTCTGTCACCGATTTCTTCTGCAATTTTATATAACACAACATTTTCATGATAACTTCCATATTTAAAAAATGTGTCCGTTATAAAGCATAGACCTATGCCTGAATCTGCAAGAGCGTATGATATATTGAGCTGATCCACACTGAAAACAACCCTCGGCTCTATCTTTCTTTTTTCAAAAATTTTTAAAGCCCTGATATACATATCATTCTCTTCTTTTAACAATATGTATTTTTCATCTTTAAAAACATCAATTGAAACCGGCTCAACACTGTTCAGGTCAACAAAAGGATTACGAATGCTTTCCGGTTTAATCTGATATTTTTCAAGTCCTTCATTTATTTTGTAATCTTTTGGAACACAGAGATAAATTTTCTCTTCACAAAGCGGATACTTGGTCAATTCACTAATATCATCAAGACTGTCCACAATAATGTCTATCTCGCCTTTCAGCAACATTTTGGCTAAATTATGCGAGTTTGCCTCCATAAGCCTAATGGATATATTGGGATGCATAACATGAAATTCAGTTACAATTTTCGGCAAAATATATGATGAAACATAATTGGCTCCGCCAAGAATAATTTCTCCGCTTTCAAGATTGTAAATATCAGAAAGCTTAATCTGAAATTCATTTTCAACATTCAAAATTTTTTCTGCAGCAGCAATATATTCTCTTCCAACTTCTGTCAGTTCAAGGCCATGCCCTGTTCTTTCAAATAGCTGTGCACCAATTTTATTTTCAATATTTTTAATCGCAGCGCTGAGGGAAGGCTGTGATATAAAAAGCTTTTTCGATGCATCAGTAAAACTTTGTTCTTTATATAACTCATATACATATCGGCACTTACTAAACATATGGCACTCCTCTTTATAGTTTTTTTCTATACTTTTTATTATTTTAAAGTATTTGACTATATTGTAGCACCTGTTTATAATATAGTCAAGAAATAATCATAGAAGGTGTTTTTTTGATTAATAAGTGTATTGATTTATGTAAAATTTCTCTGCTCGCATTTATAACTGCAATAAATTACTGTGTTTTTGTATTTCCAAACAAGTTTGCTCCCGCAGGAATAGATGGCATATGCACCATGACTCAGGATATTTTAAACATAAATATGGGATATTTTTCATTGATTGTAAATATTCCGCTTATAATTATTGCTTTTATTATGCTCAACCGTGATTATGCAACAAAGAGTTCCGTATATGTTATTATATTTTCGGTATCCGTCATCCTCATCAAGAAACTTGATATTTCCGGGATATATTATCTTACAGAAACAGGCACCAGTACCGTACTTGCTCCTATAGCCTCAGGTGCAATCCGAGGCATAATATATGCACATACATTAAAATTAAACGGCTCGGCAGGCGGAATTGATATAATTTCATCTGCACTCAAAATAAAAAAACCTCATCTGAATTTTATGGATAATATTTTTATAATAAACACATTAATTG
The DNA here is from genome assembly GCA_937892135.1 of uncultured Clostridia bacterium. GTDB lineage: Bacteria > Bacillota > Clostridia > UBA1381 > UMGS1253 > CAKSHP01. Next base: position 15,842 of record CALAUK010000039.1, read on the forward strand.
CCATCGTATCGTTCTGGGTCTATGACAGAAATATTGAACCCGTTATATGTAGTATAATTTATGCATATATAAGCAGTCATGTATGTAATCATCTGCGTGACAAAGAACATGAGAATATAAAATATGAAATCATCACAAAAAATCCGACAGAAATAGTTTCGTATATAAATCACCAGCTGCATAAGAAAGCAACGATCATAAACGCCAGAGGGGCTTATTCGGATGAAGACACAAAGGTGGTTTTTTGCATAGTAGAAAAAAGTTCTGCGCCTTTTTTAGAAAAATTCCTTTTAGCTTATCCTGATTGTATAACATTCAAAAGTTATGCAACAGACTCAATTTCAGGTGTTACATATAAATAATCTAATTGTATATACTTGCCTCAAAAAAGAAAAAACACAGACATTTTCGCATGTCTGTGTTTTTTTACTGTCTGCGGAATTTAAAAGCCCGAAGCCAACTTTCCCAACTGCCCTTTTGTATTATAAAACTATACTTACTGCAACGAATTCGTCATCTTCATACACACCGTCTATAATAAGCACGTCACCTTTTTCAATTTCGTCAAGCTTAATCTTGGACTTTGTGGCATAATCAAGTATAGAAGTCTTTTCATTAATATGAACAATTCTATCTTCGCCCTCAGAAACAACCTTTATAAGCCCTTCATCAGCATAAACCTTTTCAACTGTTCCTGTAAAGTGAACAGGAGGAATGTACTTTCCAACTCTTACCTCGAAAAGCTCGCCTGCTTTAAAGGTCAATATCGCACCTCCGCCTACTCTCATTCCGTAAATCGAGGTAAGATTGCCTGCTTCATCATAGAATACTGTCTCAGGTCGAACCTTTATTCTCACGCCATCGCCGTTACCTACAAGCATGTTTATTTCGTCTTCTCCTATAACTAACTGACGAACCTTTGCGCCCGCACCGCCAAAATCTTCATAAGCGCCTATTTTAGAAATTATTCCGTCTTCTGCACTTACTGAAACAATTTCGCCGTTTTCAAGCTCTTTTAAATCTATTTCGTAGCCGTTCCTTAGTATTTTTGCATCTTCTGCAATCTCAAATTCATTTTCTGCTCCGTACTCGTCTGTAAACTTAAGCATTCTGTCAGGAAGAACAGAAATTGAAATAACCTTAGCATTTTCATATACAACCTGGTCTCCCATACCTGCAATTGTTCTTACAAAGCCGTTTACTATGCCAAGCTCAACAGGGTTTTTAAGATCCATATCCTTAAAGGCAATGCTCTCGCCCTCTTCAGTACAGGTTAAAAATGCAGATATTCCGTAAACACTTCCGTCCGCAACAGTAATTGTTGTTGAAGTAACATTTGTTATCTTGCTGACAACAGTTTCAAACTTAAGCTCAGCCGGGCGCATCGCCTCAACAACCCATACTCCCGAAGAAGTACTTATCACTGTTACAGTGTCGCCAATCTGAGAATCGGAAAACTCTCTTTTTTCGCCGTTTACTCTGTATAAAACTTTATTGTCAAACTCTTTTTTAACTCCGTCAATCTCTAACGCCCTTTCGCCCTCATAAACATTAGTAACCGTACCTGTTATGTAGTCTATGTTAAGCTTTTTGATTATTCTGTCTAAGATAATTGCAACCTGAGCACGTGTTACGCCTGTGTCGGGAGAAAAGCTTCCGTCCTCCATACCGGTAAGTATTCCCTCTGATGCAACGAAGTTTACTGCATTTAAAGATTCAGCCGGAATTTTATCTTTATCTGTAAAACTGGAGTCATAGCTTGCATTTTCGTCAAAGCCGCCTCTTATATCCAAAAGCTTTGAAATCAAAACAGCTGCCTCATGCCTTAGCATTACTTTATTTTTCTCGCTCTCAGAAAGATAAAAATCCATATCATCTTCCGATAAAATATCTCTTTCTATCATAAAGCAAAGCTCTTTTTTAGCGTATGTATTATAGTTGTCAGCAATATCTTTATACTCATACTGATTAAATTCAACTATATAAGAATTGTAATAATCATTTACGCCCACAGCACGTGCAAGTAAGGTTAGTGCCTCCTGACGTGTTATTTCTCTTGCGGGGCCGTAAGTTCCGTCATCATAACCTTTTATGATTCCCTTGTTTGCAAGGTCATTAATAGTGTCCTTCGCCCAATTATAACTACCGTCCTGAAGATCCGAAAAATAAGCCGCTGATGTAGCCGTACCAAAAACAAGCACGAAGCTTAGCATCAAAGCAAAAATCTTTTTATACATGACTTTTTCCTCCTTAAAGCACTTTTGTGCGCATAAATATTGTATGGCTAATTATATTATATACTATATGTGCCTGTGTTGTAAATAGTTTTTTTGAAAAAAATTACAAAAAAAAGACCTGAAATCAATTCAGGTCTTTTAGCTTTTACTCTTTGGTTTCCTCTAAAATCTTAGCGTCCATTTTTTCAAATGCATAGCCGTTATTCTGAGCATATCTGTGCGCCTGAGAGTTTGCTCTTCCGCATATTGTTATGCTGTTTGAAAAAGCAAAGTCTCCAATTCTTGTAACAGAATCAGGCACATAAACACTTTCCATAAGGTCACAACCGAAAAATGCATATTCTTTAATTTCCTTAACTGAATCCTCAATTATAAATTCGCCTCTTTTACCATCGGGGCAAACAACAATTAAGTTCATATTCTTGTTGTAAAGAACGCCATTTTCATCTGAAGCAAAGTTTTCATTTTCTTCGCTTACAGTTATGCTTCTTAAATCAGAACAGTGAAGGAATGGATTGTTTCCTATTTCTTTCACGTTTTTGGGAATTTCGAAACGGCTTATTCCGCTGTCTGCAAAAGCGAAGTCTCCAATCTTTTCAAGACTTTCTGAAAGATTTATCTTATACAGTCCTTTACACATCGCAAATGCACGGTTTTCTATACTTACAACGCTTGATGGCAATGTAATGGTGTTTCTTATACCACTGTTTTCAAAAGCACTCTCGCCTATTGTGTGAAGCGAATTTGAAAAAACTACTTCGTATAAAAATCTGCATCCGTAAAACGCATGGCTTCCGATTTCTTTTACGCTGTCTGTCATTTTAACGCTTGAAATATCAAGACCGTCATCGCCATACTCATCAAATGCATTTGAAATATACTTAACGCCGTGAGGTATTGTTACCTGAGGACTTGCGCCCTTGTACTTAACTAAAACGCCATCGCCTAAAACAACAAAGGAGTCTTCCTTGTTATTAAGCCAGCCCGTTCCCTCAAAGGCATCATAGCCTGACTTTGTAACGCTTTTGGCAACCTTTATTTCGCTTACATTTTCCATTCCGTAAAATGCAAAGTCACCAATAGATGTTGCTCCGTCAAGCACATCAATTCTTTTTATATCCAGGTATACCCACTGCGGGAGAGCTCCCTCTTCGGTTCCGTAGTTTTGCATTTCTCCCGTGCCGTATATAACAAGTGCATTATCATCGCCATATTCCCAGTTTAGCCTGTCTCCGCACTTGCCTTTTTTTGAAACTTTTTTTATTCTTCCCTCCTGCGGTGCAGGCTCTTCGGTCGCTACCGGTGTCGGAGTAGGCTCTCCTAAAGGTTTATCGCCTCCGTCACCCGAGCAGGATGAAAAGGCAAAAACGCTTAAACAAGCAATAATTACAACTAAAAACAATCTTTTAATATTTTTGGACATATCATTTATCCCCCAATTTAAATATTACTTCTTGTTATCATTAGCTCTTATTTCAACACGTCTTATTTTTCCGCTTGTTGTTTTCGGAAGTTCGTTAACATATTCAACAATTCTCGGATATTTATAAGGAGCAGTAAGCTTTTTAACGTGATTCTGAAGCTCACGTGTAAGCTCATCTGACGAAGTGTATCCTTTTTTAAGCACGATCGTCGCCTTAACAACCTGACCTCTTACGGGGTCGGGAGCTGCTGTTATCGCGCACTCTAACACCGACGGATGCTCCATAAGCGCACTTTCAACCTCAAAAGGACCTATTCTGTAGCCTGAGCATTTTATAACATCGTCCGCTCTTCCCACAAACCAGTAATATCCTTTAGAGTCTCTCCATGCGACATCACCTGTGCGGTAAATATTTCCGCCAAGCTTTTCCTTTGTTGCCTCAGGGTCGTTAAATATTTCAACAACAAGACCTGTTGGCATATATTTATCTATATCTCTTACAACTAATTCACCCTCAACACCAACCTCGCAGGATTTGCCGTTTTCATCTATAATATCAATATTATAAAGAGGAGACGGTTTTCCCATAGAGCCGGGGTTAGGCTCAAATCCATCAAAGTTTGCAACTAAAACAGAAGATTCCGACTGACCGAAGCCCTCGCACATGCAAAGCCCCGTAAGCTTTCTCCACTCATTGTAAACATCGGGATTTAATGCCTCTCCCGCTGTACAGCAGTGAGTTATAAAGCTTAAATCATAGCCCGACAAATCCTCCTGCATCATAAAACGAAACATTGTAGGCGGTGCACAAAAAGTTGCAGGCTTGTACTTAACAAGAACGTCCAAAAGCTTTTTGGCAATGAACTTATCCATATCGTAGCCTAAAATACCTGCGCCCGAAATCCACTGCCCGTAAATCTTGCCCCAGCCGAACTTTGCCCAGCCCGAGTCTGAAACTGACATATGAAGCTTGTTATCTATAACCTTATGCCAGTACTTTGCAGTAACAATATGACCTAAAGGATGCGTATGATTATGCGCAACCATCTTAGGCATTCCCGTTGTTCCCGATGTGAAATATGTTAAAAAGATTTCGTCATTATGAGTCGCATCCTCGCCTGTCGGACGATTAAAAACATCGCTCATAGGCTCAATCGCCTCGTCAAAGTTTGTCCAGCCATCTCTTTTATTGCCGACAAGTATTTTATGCTTTAAGGTCTCACATTCAGGCTCTGCAATCTCAACCTGCGAAATAACATAGTCATCATCAACAACCACTATTGCGCTTACGCCCGCTTTATTACATCTGTAAGCAATATCTTTTTTCGTAAGCTGAAGAGACGCAGGGATAAGTATTGCACCAATCTTATGAAGCGCAACTGCACACATCCAGTATTCATATCGTCTTCTTAAAATCAGTAAAACTCTGTCGCCTTTTTTGATTCCGATAGATTTAAAATAGTTTGCAATCTTATTTGAAAACTTCTTCACATCATAGAAAGTGAAAATCTTTTCTTCATCATGGTCATTACACCACACAAGCGCAACCTTTTGGGGCATCTCTTCTGCCCACGCATCAACAACGTCAAAGCCAAAGTTAAAGTTTTCAGGAACATTAAGCTTGTAGTTTTTCTTAAAGTCTTCATAAGACTCAAATTCTGTTCTGTCTAAAAATTTATGTAATAACATTTATAACCAACCTCTTAAAAACTTAAATTTTCTCCGCAATTATAGTTAAAAACTTTGCCTCTTTTCCGTTTAATGCCTGCTGGCCGTGAGGAAGAGTTGAGTCAAAGTATATAGAATCTCCCTCATTTAATATAACGGACTCATCGCCGATTTCAACCAAAATTGTGCCCTCTAAAACATAGTTAAACTCCTGTCCGTCATGGACGACGAGTTTATGGTCACGGTTATCGGGCGCAACGGTTACAAGCATAGGCTCCATAAATCTGTTTTTAAATTTATAGCCTAAGCTTTCAAAATGATATCCGGGATAGCGGTCAGCATTTATACCCTGACCCTTTTTAATTGCACAATATGTATTAAGCCTCGGGCTTCTTCCCGTTAAAATCTCTGAAAAGTCAACGCGAAACTCATTTGCAATCTTATAAATAACGCTTATCGGAATATCCTCGCCGTGGTCTTCGTATGCAAGGTATTTTTCCTCATCTATTCCTAAAAGCTTTGTCATATCCGAAACCTCATAACCGCAGATTTCTCTAAGTTCTTTTATGCGTTTTGCTATTATTTTGAATTCATCTGACATAGTAATTCATCCTTTCAAAGTCATACAAAATTAATTATACACTAAAACCCTTTTAAAATCAAGTTTTTTATGAAATATCAAAAATATTTGCATTTTTTTGATAATTGGTGTATAATGTAAGAAATATTTTTCAAGGAGGGTATTATGCTTTCAAAGGTAATAAGTGCAGGTTTTTCAGGTATAGACGGATATGCTGTAACCGTTGAAACGGATGTAAATTCCGGTATGCCCTCTTTTGACATAGTAGGTCTTCCCGATACTGCGGTTAAAGAATCAAAAGAGCGTGTCCGCTCCGCTGTTAAAAACTGCGGCTTTGCGTTTCCGTCAAGAAAGGTTATTGTTAATCTTGCTCCGGCAGACATAAGAAAAGAGGGAAGTATTTACGATTTGCCCGTTGCAATTTCGTATTTAATAGCAACAGGTCAGCTATCAGAAGATGCCGCAAAGGAAAATGCTTTTTTAGGTGAGCTTTCCTTAAATGGCGAACTCCGCCCTGTTAAGGGAGTTTTGTCTATGGTGCTTTCTTTAAAGCAGGAGGGAATTAAAAATGTTTTTCTTCCCTTTGAAAACTCTGTTGAGGCGGCAGTAGTTGACGGAATAAATATATACGGCGCAGAAAATCTTTTGCAGATTACAGGTCACCTTGAGGGAAATAATGCTTTAGACCCCGAGGAAGTTGATGTTGATGCACTTTTCAAATTAAAGGCTCCTCATATGATTGATTTTTCCGATGTGCGCGGTCAGCAAAAAGTAAAAAGAGCTTTAGAGATTGCTGCAGCCGGAAACCATAATGTTTTAATGCTTGGGCCTCCCGGTGCAGGCAAAACTATGATTGCAAAAAGAATTCCGACAATTCTTCCCGATATGACCTTGGAGGAGGCATTGGAGGTTACAAAAATTCATTCTATTGCCGGTATGGTAGATAATAAATCTCCTTTAGTAACAACAAGGCCATTCAGAAATCCGCATCACACAATTTCGGCAAACGGTCTTACAGGCGGAGGCTCTGTTCCCCGCCCCGGCGAGGTGAGCCTTGCGCATAACGGCGTTTTATTTTTAGACGAGCTTCCCGAATTTAACAAAAATGTTCTCGAAGTTCTTCGTCAGCCGTTAGAAGACAGGGTTGTAACTATTTCAAGAGTTTCGGCTACCAATACATACCCGTGCAATATAATGTTCGTTTCTTCAATGAATCCGTGCCCCTGTGGTTATTATGGAGACCCATCGGGAAAGTGTACTTGCTCAAGCTATCAGATAAGTAACTACTTAAACAAAATAAGCGGACCTCTTTTAGACAGAATTGACATTCATATTGAAGTGGCGTCTGTTGAATATGAGGAATTAAAAAACAAAGCTTTTGGTGAATCGTCTTATGATATAAGACAAAGAGTTAATAATGCAAGAAAAATTCAGCAGGCGAGATACAAGGAGCATTCTATACTTTCAAACTCCGAGCTTTCATCGTCTTTAATGGATAAATACTGTGCTCTTGATGATGAGTCAAACGAGCTTTTGAAAAATGCATTTAATAAGTTCGGCTTAAGCGCAAGAGCGCATAACAGAATTTTAAAGGTTGCGCGTACTATCGCCGATCTGGAGGAAAGCACAAACATTTCTTCTTCTCACATAGCTGAGGCTATAAGATACAGAACGCTTGACAAAAAGTTCTGGAACAAATAAGAAAGGATATGATTTTATGAAGCTTTTAATTATTGGCGCAGGAAATATGGGAAGCGCAATTGGTCTTGGAATTTTAAAAAGCGGTGTGCTTCTTCCCAAAGATTTATATATAAGTGATTTTTCAGAAAAAAATCTTGAAAAATTTAAGGCGCTTGGCGCAAACACATTTAATTCAAACAAAGAGGCGGCAAAAGATGCAGATGCAATCGTTCTTGCAGTAAAGCCTAACATATACCCAAATGTTTTAACTGAGCTTTCGAGCATTTCAAACATTTCAGAAAAGCTTATTATAACAATAGCCCCCGGCTTTGAAATCGACAAAACAAAGAGCTTTTTTAAAGAAGATGTAAAGGTTATTCGTGCTATGCCAAACACTCCTGCTATGGTTGGCGAAGGAATGAGTGTTGTGTGCTTAAAAGAGCCTGCAGGCGAAAAAGAGCTTGAGATGGCAAGACTTGTGTTTGAAAGCATCGGCAAGATGTGTGTATTAGATGAAAAGCTTTTAAACAGCGTTGTCGCACTAAACGGCAGCAGCCCCGCTTATGTGTTTATGTTTATTGAAGCTATGGCAGATGGTGCTGTTAAAGACGGAATACCGAGAAATCTTGCTTATGAAATTGCCGCTCAGTCAGTTTTAGGCTCGGCAAAAATGGTTTTGGAAACTAAAAAGCACCCCGCAGAGCTTAAAGATATGGTTTGCTCGCCCGGCGGAACAACTATTGAGGCAGTAAAAATGCTTGAAGAGCACGGCTTGAGGAATGCAGTTTTAAAAGCTATGGAGGCTTGCACAAACAAAGCGAAAAGCATGTAATAAAAAAAGCTTACGAGAAATCTCGTAAGCTTTTTAATTTATGGGTATTAATACATTCCCATTCCGCCGCCCATATTGGGAGCAGCTGCGGGAGCTTCAGGAGCGGGCTTATCTGCAACAACAGATTCTGTTGTAAGAACCATAGATGCAACACTTGCCGCATTCTGAAGTGCACTTCTTGTTACCTTAGCGGGGTCAACGATACCGCTCTTAACCATATCAACATACTCTTCAGTTAAAGCATTGTAACCAATACCCTTTTCTGAATTTCTGATTTTGTCAACAATTACGCTTCCCTCAACGCCGGCATTGAATGCAATCTGACGAACAGGCTCTTCAAGTGCCTTAACAACGATAGCCACACCTGTTTTCTCATCGCCTGAAGTCTCATTTAGTAGAGCTTCAACGCTGTCGATAGCAGCAATATATGTGCTTCCGCCGCCTGCAACGATACCCTCTTCAACAGCTGCCTTTGTAGCTGCCAAAGCGTCTTCAATACGAAGCTTCATTTCTTTCATTTCTGTTTCTGTTGCCGCACCAACCTTGATAACAGCAACACCGCCTGCAAGCTTTGCAAGTCTTTCAGAAAGCTTTTCACGGTCAAATTCAGAAGTTGTTTCTTCAATCTGAGCCTTAATCTGTCCAACTCTTGTTGCGATTGCTTCTTTATCTCCACAGCCGTCAACAATGATTGTGTTTTCTTTCTGAACCTTAACCTGTCTTGCACGACCAAGCTGAGAAACTGTTGCTTCTTTAAGGTCTAAGCCAAGTTCTTCTGAAATAACCTCACCGCCTGTTAAAACTGCGATGTCACGAAGCATTTCTTTTCTTCTGTCACCGAAGCCGGGAGCCTTAACTGCGATACAAGTAAATGTTCCGCGCAACTTATTAACTACCAAAGTAGCCAAAGCCTCGCCCTCGATATCCTCAGCGATAATCAAAAGCTTCTTGCCTGACTGAACAATCTGCTCAAGCAAGGGAAGAATTTCCTGTATGTTTGCGATTTTCTTATCTGTGATAAGAATGTAGGGATCGTCTAAAACAGCTTCCATTTTATCTGTATCTGTTACCATGTAGGGAGAAATATATCCTCTGTCAAACTGCATACCCTCAACGATTTCAGAATATGTTTCAGCAGTCTTCGACTCTTCAACAGTAATAACACCATCAGATGTTACTTTTTCCATAGCCTCTGCAATAAGAGAGCCGATTTTCTCGTCTGCAGCAGAAACAGATGCAACTCTTGCAATATCGTTTTTGCCGTCTACAACCTTTGCGCTTGACTTAATGTACTCAACAGCAGCGTCAACTGCCTTTGCTATACCTTTTCTTACTATCATGGGGTTTGCGCCTGCAGCAACATTCTTTAGACCTTCACGAACAAGTGCCTGTGCAAGAAGTGTTGCAGTTGTTGTACCGTCACCTGCAACGTCGTTTGTCTTTGTTGCAACTTCTTTAACGAGCTGTGCACCCATATTTTCAAAAGCATTTTCAAGCTCGATTTCCTTTGCGATTGTAACACCGTCATTAGTGATAAGGGGAGCGCCGAACTTCTTGTCAAGAACAACATTTCTTCCCTTAGGTCCTAATGTAACCTTAACTGTATCTGCAAGCTGATTAATACCCTTTTCAAGAGCATTTCTTGCTTCCTGACCGTATAAAATATCCTTTGCCATAAAAACTTCCTCCTAAAAAATTATTTATTCCTCAACCTTTGCAAGTATATCATTCTGACGAAGAATTGTGTACTCTATGCCGTCAAACTTAACTTCTGTGCCGGCATATTTGCTGGTGATAACTTTATCCCCAACTTTAACTTCCATCAAGACTTCCTTGCCATCAACTATACCACCGGGGCCTACTGCAACAATTTCAGCCATCTGGGGCTTTTCTTTAGCAGCACCTGCCAAAATGATACCGCTCTTTGTTGTATCTTCACTCTCCAGCATTTTTATTACTACTCTGTCGCCTAAAGGTTTGATATTCATAATTATATACCTCCTGTATATTTTTGTTTTTAGCACTCGACACTTACGAGTGCTAACAGACTATATCTTACTACCCTTTCGATTTTATATCAACCATAAGTTTTTGAATATATTTTAATTTTTCTCGTTTTTTCTCTCGTTTTCTGTCTCTTTTGCATATTTTCTCATATTTGGTTATTTTTACAGTTTGTTAACAATATGAAAAGCCCCTTTTTAAAAGGATTTTCTTCGTATAACATTGTATTATTTTACCATTTATATATTATTACACTCTCTTTCAAAAATATTCTTTATTTTTTGTTGAATTTTCCATTTTAAAGTGGTATACTTAACCTATGTAAATAAGGAGGGGTTAAAATGATTCTTGATAATATTAAAAACATGGAGCAGTATGCAAGTGTTCACCCATTGTTCAGAAAGGCTTTTTCTGCTATAAGAGAGCTTGTCGAAACAAATGCCCCCGTTGGAAAATACGAAATTGACGACAAAAAGGTTTATGCGCTTGTTCAGGAGTACACAACCAAAGACGAGGAAGACCGTCTTTTTGAATGTCACAGAAAATACATAGACATTCAGTTTATAGTCGAAGGCAAAGAAATGATAGACGTGAAGAATCTTTATGACCTTACACCTGAAGTTCCTTATAACGAAGAAAAAGATGTTGAGTTTTATAAAGTTTCTGAAGACTATGATGCAACATTTTTGGAAGCAGGTCATTATGCCGTTTTATTCACTCACGAAACACACCGCCCCTGCGTTGCGGTAGACAACACTCCATCAAAGGTAAAAAAGATAGTTGTAAAGGTTTTAAACTAACAAAAAAGCACCCGACAGGGTGCTTTTTTTATAAGAATTTTCTCATATCTGTTGCAAGCTTTGCTTCAAGATTTATAAGCTTTTTGGCAATATCTTTTGAAACCTCATCGCTCGCCTCATACTGATTAAGATACCTATTTAAGGATTTCACTCCCATATTGCACCCATCAGTCATTAAATCAGCAATCGTCTTATCAGAATCGTCTACTGCAAGCATCACATTTGTTTTTATCCAACTCATACCTTTTGCCATCTTATTAGGCTCTTTTCCGTCATCGTGATACTTTTCTAAAAGCGAAGAAATCTCTTCATCTAATCTTTCATGCTCGTCTTTTGAGTCTTTTAAAAGGTGATAAAGCTCTTTATCCTCCACATTATCCAAAACATCTCCGATAGAGGATATTCCCATATTTACTCCGGCATCACATTCTCTTAAAAGCCTTATTGTGTCTTGTTCAACCATAAATATCATACTCCTTTATAAGAATACAATAATTATGTGTTTTTTTTATATTTTTATTCGCTCTTTTTCTTATCTCTTATTAAAATAGCGCCGAATGTCGCCACCATAAGCACTATATGAGTTAAAAGATTTCCGTATGATTTAGAAAGTAAATCGTAGAAAATCCAAGTTGTTGAATTTAAAAAATATAAAAGTCTGTAATGTGAAGATGAGCTCTGCGAAACGCTTAAAACAAACATTAAAGCGGCTGCAAGCGCTAAAATATCATACCACGCTTTAAAGGTGAAAAGGTTAAGCGTTAAAAATACCACAGCGTGCATAATTATAACCCACAAGGGAACGTTTTTTTCCTTTGGCAGTAAAATAATAGTTTATAAAAACCTGAATACATGCAACATAGCATATTGCCGCTCCGCTTACTGCTCCGCCATCTAAGCCGCCTGCAAGAATATAACTTGTTCCGACTAAGAGATTTCCAAGAAAATTAAACACTAAAACCATCTGCATCTTCTTGTTAAATGGCTCAATCAAGCCTAAAACTGTTGCTATTAATGATAATATGTAAGAAATTACAGCTCCCATATTAACCTCCAATAATAATTATTCTTCTCCCCTGCTTAACAGAAAAACTGCAAAAAGTATTAAAACTATTCCCGTAATTGAATAGACGCTCGGTCTTTCTCCTAAGAGCAGGATGCTAAATACCGTTGCCGCCATAGGCTCTATAATTCCAAGCGCCGCCGCAGTTCCAACGGGAAGAAACTTTAAAGAAACCGTGTATAGAAAATACGGCAAGGCACAGGTAACCACGCCACAGCCTATCATAAAAATAATAGAAATGGGGTTCTTCATCAAAGCCTCTCCAATCTCTACCGCCTTTGACACTGCCAGTGCAGTTATTGCC
>CALAUK010000040.1 GCA_937892135.1 uncultured Clostridia bacterium
TTATGTGCCAAAATTGTGTTTTTTGAGCGGTCTATCCCTAAGGAGTACCGCCCTTACGAAGTCTTTTTTTATTATTCGTATTCTTTTATTAAAAGTGCGCGCGGATAGCCTTTTTCTTTTGTGACAGAGTCTATGTAAAATCCGCGGCCATAGTAAAAGCGAACGAGAGAGGAAACCTTAGAGCCTGTGTGAAGAGAGATTGTTTTAATGCCAAGCTCTTTCATCTTTATATCCACAAGATTCATAAGTGATTTTCCTATGCCGTGATTCTGAACAGTTAACCTTACTCCGAAGCGGTAAAGATATGCGCTTTTGTTTTCCATATCAACCTTTACTCTTACGCTGCCTACGGGGTTATCGTCCACAAATGCAACCAAAACGATATTTTCTTCTATGTCCTTTTTAATATCCTCATAAGTTTCGGTTAGTGCCGCAGTTGTCGGCATACCTATCATATTTGCATATTTAACAAATGCCTCTGAGGTGATTACGGAAACCGCTTCAATATCTTCCAAAGTGGCCTTTCTTACTTCAAATCCTGATGCCATGGTTTAATTTTCTCCTTATTTCATAAATGTTGCCATAATTGCTTTCTGAGCGTGAAGTCTGTTTTCAGCCTCATCAAAAATTATTGAATTAGGTCCGTCTATAACATCTTCTGTAACCTCGTAGCCTCTGTAAGCAGGAAGACAGTGCATAAACACAGCATCGTCTTTAGCATTAGAAAACATCTTCTTGTCAATCTGATAGGGCATAAATATTTTAATTCTTTCTGCCTTTTCAGCTTCCTGACCCATACTTACCCATGTGTCTGAGTAAACAACGTCTGCATCTTTAATAGCTTCAACGGGGTCGTTTGTTATAATAACCTGACTTCCGCTCTTTTTTGCATCGGCTTTAGCATTTTCAACAACCTCTTCGTTACACATATAGTTTTCGGGAGTTGCAACAGCTATATCCATTCCAACCTTAGAAGCACCATACATAAGAGAGTGCGCCATATTGTTGCCATCGCCAAGGTATGCCATTTTAAGACCCTTAAGCTTGTTTTTGTGCTCATATATAGTCATTAAATCCGCCATAACCTGACAGGGATGCAAAAGGTCAGTAAGTCCGTTTATAATCGGGATTGATGAATATTTTGCCAAATCCTCAACATCTTTGTGGTCGTATGTACGAATCATAATACCATCAAGATAGCGGGACAAAACATTTGCTGTATCATAAATAGTTTCGCCACGGCCAAGCTGAATATCGGCAGAGCTTAAGAAAAGGGGATAACCTCCAAGCTGCGTCATACCTACTTCAAAGGAAACTCTTGTTCTTGTTGATGATTTTGTGAAAATCATACCAAGAGTTTTTCCCTTTAAAACGGGGTGCGCGATTCCTTTTTTTGTTTCGTCCTTTAATTTAAGGCCTAATTTCAGCATAGCCTCAATTTCATCAGTTGTAAAATCGTGTATTGATAAAAAGTCTTTTTTCATTTTCAAATCTCCTTTAAAATTGCATTTTCAAGTGATGCTATAAACTCGTCAATATCATTTTTTGAAATGATAAGCGGCGGGAGTATTCTAAGTGTGTTATAGCACACACCGCACAAATATTTTTGGCTAAATAAGCACTGGTTAATTTTTCTTGCAAGGCCCTCTTTAAATTCTACGCCAATCATTAAGCCTTTGCCTCTTATATCGCAGATAATATCATATTTTTCTTTAAGCTCGTTAAGCTTTTCTTTAAAGTATGCGCCGACTTCTTCTGCGTTTTTTACAAGCTCTTCTTTTTTAATTATATCCAAAACGGCGTTTGCCGCCTCTGTGCAAAACGGGTTTCCGCCAAAGGTTGAACCGTGGTCGCCGGGCTCAAAGGCTTTTGCGCAAAAGTCCTTTGCGCAAACAGCACCAATCGGAACGCCGCCTCCTAATGCTTTTGCAAGAGTGAAAATATCGGGAGTTATATCAAAATGCTCGTAGGAGAACATCTTTCCTGTTCTGCCGATGCCTGTCTGAACCTCGTCTACTATTAAAAGAATACCTTTTTCATCGCAAAGCTTACGAACCTTTTTTATGTATTCTTTATCGCAGGGGTAAACTCCGCTTTCGCCCTGAATAAGCTCAACCATAATTGCCGCAGTGTTATCGTTTACCTGGGCTAAAAGCGCATCAAAATCGTTTATTTCAACATGCTTAAAGCCGGGAGTTAAAGGCTTATACGGAGCCTGATACTTTTCCTGAGCAGTTGCCGCAACGGTTGCAAGTGTTCTTCCGTGGAAAGAGTGATTTAATGTGATTATCTCATTCTTTTCAGGTTTTCCCTGCTTGTAAAAGTAGATTTTTGCAAGCTTTATTGCGCCCTCATTTGCCTCAGCGCCCGAGTTTGAGAAGAAAACCTTATCAGCACACGACATTTCGCAGATTTTTTTTGCCAATATCGATTGGGGAGAGACATAATAAAGATTTGACGTATGAATAAGCTTTTCCGCCTGAGCTTTTAATGCCGAAACATAGTCAGGATGGCTATGCCCCAAAGCATTTACTGCAATTCCCGCAAAAAAATCTTTATAAACTTCGCCGTCTGTTGAATAAAGGTTTATTCCGTTTCCTTTTTCGAAGCAAACGGGAATTCTTTCGCCAAATGTATTCATAAAATATTTCTTGTCGTATTCTTTTATTGTATTAAGCATTTTAAAACACCTTCCATGTTTAAGACTTATGTATGCAATTATACATTATTATGCAATAAAATGCAATAGTTATTTTGCAAAAATATTAAAAAAAGGGTAAAAATTTTATAGTATTTATGCATAAAGTTGTATAAATATAAGAAATTGTGTATTTTTATGCATCATATTAACAAAAGTCAGAGAAAGTCAAAAAAATTTTTAAAAAAAGTGTTGACAAGGCAAAAAAAGGGTGCTATACTATGCTTGAAACGAAAGTCAAAGAAAGTCAAAGTCTAAAATGGAGGAATGAAAAATGAAGGTCAGCGATATTATAGAACAGTTTTTACTTGAGCAGCTTTCGGCAGAGGAGGATATTATTCTAAAGCGTAACGAGCTTGCAAGTCAGTTTTCGTGTGCGCCGTCGCAGATAAATTATGTTATATCAACTCGTTTTACAGACCAGAGGGGTTATATGGTTGAAAGTCAGCGAGGCGGAGGCGGATTTATAAGAATAAAAAGAGTAAGCGTTGATAAAAGCAACTACATTATGCATGTTGTAAACGCCATAGGAGATGCTATTGGCTATAATTCTGCGTTAGCAATTCTTTCTAATATGGAGAGCGAGGGCATTGTGACAAGAAGAGAAAAAAATATTATTCTTGCGGCAATTTCGGACAGGATTATTCCGTTTAACGCCCCCGTAAGAGACGCATACCGCGCAAGAGTTTTTAAAAATATGCTTGTAAGTATGGTTTAAAAGGAAAGGTTTGGTGAATTATTATGTTATACGATTTTTTTCAGGAGTTTTTTGAAGATGGATTCTTTTCGCCTGTTTCAAGCCAGACTAAAATAACAAGGGATATCGAGTGCCCCACGTGCAAAACAAGGCTTTCCGAAACTTTAAATACAGGCAAGTTCGGCTGCGGTGACTGTTATGAGGCTTTTGGAGCATACACTAAAAGTATTTTAAATAACATTCACTCATCTGATACTCATAAAGGAAAGGTAAGCGCTGAGGCAGAAGAAAAGATTAGCGCAAAAAAGAAGATTTTAAGCTTAAAAGAGGAGTTAAAAAATGCCGTTCAAAAACAAGAGTTTGAAGAGGCGGCGCGTCTTCGCGACGAGATAAAAATGCTTGAAGAGGAGGGAAAGTAAATGATGTGGTTTAAAAAATCGGGCGAGTGTGATGATGTTTGCATCAGCACAAGGATACGCCTTGCAAGAAACATAGAAAAAATTCCTTTCCCGCCTAAATATACCGATGAAGAGGCTTTGGAAATTACAAAAAGCGTAAGAGAAGCTCTAAAAGATGATGAGTTTAACTTTTTAAATCTTGATAATGCGCCCGAAAAAAATGTTGGTGCGCTTGTTGAGGAGCATATTATAAGCCCCGAAATGAAACAGGGAAAAAACAAGAGCGTTCTTATAAACAAGGAAGAAACCGTATCTATTATGTTAGGAGAAGAAGACCATATAAGGCTTCAGGTAATTCTGCCCGGCTTTGATTTAAAAAAAGCTTATGAGATTTCCGATAAGCTTGATGACAAAATTTCAAAAAAGGTTAAATACGCCTATCACGAGGAGTACGGCTTTTTAACAAAGTGCCCGACTAATGCGGGAACGGGATTAAGAGCTTCCGTTATGCTTTATCTTCCCGCAATCCGTATGGCAGGGAAAATGAATTCTCTTATAGGAGAGGTTGGCAAAATGGGGCTTACCTTCAGAGGAGTTTACGGCGAGGGAACAGGCTCCAAGGGAGATATGTATCAGCTTTCAAATCAGATTACTTTAGGAATAAGTGAAGAAAAAATTATTGAAAAGCTTGAAAGCATCGCAAAGCAGATTATAAAGCTTGAAAGAGATTTAAGAGAGAATTTCTTGAAGGAAAGAAAGGCTGAAATTGAGGATAGTGTGTACAGAGCATACGGCATACTAAAGTATGCAAAGCGCATATCCTCAGAAGAATGCAGTAAGCTTTTGTCAACAGTGAAGCTTGGCATCTGCTTAGGTTTAATTGATAAAACTGACTTAAAGAAAATCAATGAGCTTATAATAACAACAGAGCCGTATCACATAAGCCTTGCAGATGAAAGCATAAAAACAGCGGAGGACAGAGACAGACACAGGGCACTGCTTGTTAACAACATTTAAAGGAGGAAGAAGCTATGATATTTGATAACCGTTTCACTCAGAGGGCACAAACTGCCCTTAAAGATGCACATGCGATCTCTTGCGAGATGGGACACAACTATATAGGAAGCGAGCATCTTTTATACGGTCTTTGCACAGAAGAGAGCGGCCTTTCATACAGAGTGCTTTCTGATAACGGAGTGAATAAAGACGATATAAAAGAAAAAATTATTTCTCTTGTAGGAAAAGGAGAGGCTGTGTCTGACGAAAAAAGTCAGCTTGTGCTTACTCCGAGAACAAAAAGGATTATAGAGCTGAGCTTTACTGAGGCGAGAAGACTTGCGCATAATTTTATCGGCACAGAGCATATTCTTATGGCAATACTAAGAGAGGGCGAAAGTGTTGCAATCAGGATTTTAAAAGAGCTTGGAGTTGACATAAGAAAGCTTTATACAGAAATTATAAATAGTCTTTCGGGAGAACACGAAGAGGAAGTACGTGATGCAAGAAAAGATCCGCAAAACAATACTCGCGGAAAAACAAAAACTCCTACATTAGACCAGTTTGGACGAGACTTTACTCTTCTTGCAAAGGAAGGAAAGTTTGACCCTGTTATAGGTCGCGATAAAGAGATAAGAAGAGTTATTCAGATTCTTTCAAGAAGAACAAAAAACAATCCCTGTCTTATCGGTGAGCCGGGCGTTGGAAAGACTGCAGTAGCAGAGGGATTAGCGCAGAAAATTGCATCAGGAGATGTTCCTGAGACACTTAAAAACAAGCGCCTTTTCACACTTGACTTGTCACTTATGGTGGCGGGCGCAAAATACAGAGGTGAGTTTGAGGAGCGCCCTTAAAAAAG
>CALAUK010000041.1 GCA_937892135.1 uncultured Clostridia bacterium
AAAGATTTACTGGAAATTGTTTCCCCTGATGAACGAGTTATTGTTGAAACTTTTTTGAAACTCAAAAACGGCGGAGCGGCCAATTTTGACACAATGTCTGAAAACTTGTTTAACTGGGCGAAGAAATGGATTTAACCTTGAATTTGCGGAGGGAAAATAAATGTTTGATTTTAAGAATAAAGTTGCCGTTGTTACAGGCGGTGCTCAGGGCATAGGTAAATGTATTGCAGAAGAATTTGAAAAAGCAGGGGCAAAAGTTGCAATAATAGACATTCAAGAAAATAACTATTTTGTGGGCGACCTTGCAGACAAAAATGCTTTGGAATGCTTTGCAGACAAAGTAATCAAAGACTTTGGAAAGGTTGATTTTCTTATCAACAATGCAGCACCCAAAATGTGCGGAATAGAAAACGGAAGCTATGAGGACTTTGAATATGCACTCAAAGTAGGCGTTACTGCGCCGTTTTATCTTTCAAAACTTTTTGCGTCCTATTTTAGTGAGGGCGCAAGCATCATAAATATATCGTCCTCAAGAGACAGAATGAGTCAGCCCCAGACGGAGAGCTATACCGCCGCAAAAGGTGGAATTTCGGCGCTTACTCATGCACTTTCGGTAAGTCTTTCGGGTAAGGTCAGAGTTAATTCTGTCTCGCCGGGTTGGATTGATACATCGTATGCAGAATATAGCGGTGCAGATGCCGTTCAGCAACCTGCAGGAAGAGTGGGCAATCCTCTTGACATAGCAAATATGGTGCTTTATCTTTGCTCTGATATGTCGGGATTTATCACAGGAGAAAACATTTGTATTGATGGCGGTATGACAAAGCAGATGATTTATCACGGAGACCACGGTTGGTCGCTTGATGAAACCAAATAATAAGTGAAGGTGTGGCTACGGCCACATCTTTTGTTTTGGGCGAAAGATTCTCATTCTATTGACATGTATATAAATTTATGGTATGATTATTCATACCAATCATACCGAGGAGGAACAAAAATGAATATACTCGATGGAAAATATGCATGGATGGTCAAAATCGGCGAAAAGGGACAGTTTGTTATTCCCAAAGAAGCAAGAGAGATGTTTGATTTTCAGCCGGGAGATGAGATTTTGGTTCTCGGTGACATTGAGCGAGGAATAGCAATTCTTCCTAAAGCAAAACAACAAGATACTATCAAACAAGTTTTTTCTGAAATAGAGGAATAAAAATATGAGTAAAATAGTTTTCTTTTGTATTCCGGCACACGGACATACTAACCCCACTTTGGGTGTTGTTCGGGAATTAGTTTCTCGTGGGCACGAGGTTTGGTATTATTCATATAACATTATGCGTGAAAAAATCGAGTCGGCAGGTGCAACATTTATATCCTGCGACGATTATGATACGGAGCAGAAACTTAGCGCCAAAGACTCTACCCGTGTAGGAAAAGACCTGGCATTCTCTACAAAAATACTTGTAGATACCACATTGGCTCTTGATGACAAGGTTTGCAGGGAAATGGCAGAACTTAAGCCTGACTTAATAGTTGCCGATTCTATGGCGCTATGGGGAAAAGCGGTTGCACTGAAACTTGGCATTCCTTTTGTTTCGTCAACAACAACTTT
>CALAUK010000042.1 GCA_937892135.1 uncultured Clostridia bacterium
TTCTTCTATGATACTGACGGATATGATATGCGGAAGAAAAAATGAATATGAAGATATTTATTCACCGTCAAGGTCTGTTTTACATCCACAGCTATTTATAAATATGTTTGAGTCAGTAAAGGGTCTTGTTACTCCTACTGCGCCGAGGTGCCCCCACATGGGCTGCGCATTAAAATACAACAAGGAAGAACATTCGTGGGACTGCCCGTGTCACGGCTCAAGATTTTCTGAAGACGGAAAACTTATTAATAATCCTGCCACTAAGGATAAGGACAAATAAAAAAAGTCGCTGATGCGGCTTTTTTTATCGTCCGTATTTAATTGTGTATATGATGAAAAATCAAACAGGCAATATTTTCTTTGACATTTTTTGCAATTTATGATAAAATTGAGTCTGTGTTTATCTGGAAAATATGGGGTGAAAAAAATGAATTTAAAGATAACAGATGTAAGAGGTATTACAGCAGACAGCGCTTTTTTAATTGATGACGGAACAACTTCAATAGTTTGCGATTCCGGTTTTTCATTCACGGGAGAAAAAGTGGCAGAAAAAGTTAAATTGGCTCTTGGAGAAAGAAAGCTTGATTACATATTTTTAACTCATTCTCATTATGACCATGTTTTAGGCTCTTTACATATAAAGAAAAGATTCCCTGAGGCAAAGGTAGTTTCATGTGAGTATGCAGCGAAAATTTTTGAAAAGCCTACTGCAAGAGCGGTTATGCGCGATATGGATAATAAGGCACGGGAAAAATACGGAGCGGAAAGCTGCGAGGATTTAATTGATAATTTAAAAGTTGATATTACTCTAAAAGACGGAGAAGTTATAAAAGCGGGGGATATGGAGTTTACTTTAATTTCTTTTCCGGGGCATACAAAATGTTCAACGGGGTATTATCTTAAGAAAGACAAATTTTTGATAGGCTCTGAAACCTTGGGAATTTATGGCGGAAACGGCGTTGTTGCTCCGTCGTATCTTGTAGGCTATGAAATGACACTTGATTCTATTTCAAGAGCAGAAAAGCTGGATATAGAAAAAATGCTTGTGCCTCACTATGGAGTGATTGATAAAGAAGAAGTAAAAACATATCTTCGTGAGGGAAGAAGGAATGTAGTAGCGGTTGCAAAGGAAATTTCTTCTATGATAGAAAACGGAAAAACCGAAGAAGATGCATTTTTGTTCTTTAAAGACAAGTTTTTTCATGGCTACATAAGAGAAATCTGGCCTGAGGATGCGATGGCTCTTAATACGGGAATTATGGTAAAACTTATAAAAAAGGAATTGCTTGGACAATGAAAATTAAAATGACTAAAATTGTTAAGCTTCACTATGTAAAATTTGTGTTTCGTGCGCTTTTGTTTTTGCTTGCGGTTATCTCATATATTTATAACAGAATTTATAATACCGGTGAAACCTTTGGCGGTTTTGAAAACAATAATGTGCTTTTAGGATTTATCTGGGCGGTGTTTTTTGCCGAAATGGTATTAAGATTTTTTCCGTCTCAGTTTGAGAGCATGGGTTGCCAGAAGCAGTTTTCCAAAAACTATATGCCTACGGGCGAGATAAAAAAGCCTGACAGCAAAAAGACTACTTTTGTAGTTTTGGTATCGTGGATTTCTTTAAATCTCATTTTCGGCGTATTGTATTTAACGGATGTGTTTGACAGAGGGATTATGCTTTTAATCTCTTTGGCTTATTCCGTTTGCGATATTATCTGCATTTTGTTTTTCTGCCCGTTTCAGACCTGGATTATGAAAAACAAATGCTGCGGAACATGCAGAATTTATAACTGGGATTATGCGATGATGTTTACGCCGTTGGTGTTTGTTAAAAACATTTATTCGTGGACACTTCTTGGAGCGGCACTTCTTTTGCTTTTAAGGTGGGAGGTAAGCTTTTATAAATATCCCGAAAGATTTACAGAGGAGTCAAACGAGTCGCTTTCGTGCAGAATGTGCAAAGAAAAGCTTTGCCATCATAAAAAGCAGCTTCAGAAATTTTTAAAAAAATAAAGAAAAGGAAAATTTATGAGCAGAGTAACTGATATGACAAAGGGAAGCCCTGCAAAGTTAATGATTAATTTTGCGATTCCCCTTATTATAACGAATATAGGTCAGCAGTTTTATATGATAGTTGATGCGGCTATAGTAGGTCGCGGTGTCGGAGTTAAGGCTTTGGCGGCGGTGGGCTGTACAGACTGGACATACTGGCTTATTTTGTGGTCGGTGATATCTTTAACTCAGGGGTTTGCAACATTCATTTCAAGATATTTCGGCGAAAAAGACTATGAAAAAATGAACAGGGCGATTGCGACGTCTGCGCTTTTGTGTGTGATATCGGGAATAGTGTTAACTATATTGGGACTTGTTTTTGCAGACTATCTTTTAAAAGTTTTAAAAACACCCGAGGATGTTTTTTATGATGCATCAGTATACATAAAAACGATGACCGCGGGAACATTGATTATTTCGGCATACAATATGGCGGCGGCTGTTTTAAGAGCCTTTGGCGATGGAAAAACTCCTCTTGTAGCTATGATAATAGCGGCAATTTGCAATATTTTATTAGACTTTTTATGCGTAATGGTATTTAAGTTAGGTGTTT
>CALAUK010000043.1 GCA_937892135.1 uncultured Clostridia bacterium
CTGTAATATCAGCTCCGTCAGCTACAAATGCAGTAAGCGGCACAACAACTTCAGCGTTAGCCTTGTTGGTAATACCGTGTGCTTTTGTGTACTCAACATAGTCCTGAATATCCGAATCGTCGCTTACTATCGATTCAGCATCAGTAACAGTTGCGCTATCATCAGCAACATCTGCATAAGCAGTTGTTATTTGCAAGGAAAATCCTGAAAATAAAATAGACACTGCCAATAGCATTGACAAGTATTTTATCATTCTCTTGCTCATAACTTTCATCCTTTCTTTTTTGAGATTTTTATTGTCATTTTATGCAGTAGACAAAATTATCCACAATTGCATATAAATGTGATTATATTATACAGTAATTTTTATAGTTTGTCAACAAATTATATATATATTTTGCACATATTTTTTGTGTTTTTTGTTATATTTAATATAAAAGTTTTAAATTATTTGTCAAAAAAGTTGTGCTATATAATGTAAAAATATACACAAAAAGAAAAAATTAGAAAATCTACACATACATAATATAGTCACAACCTCCGGCTAAGCCGGAGGCTTGAGTAAGCCCTAGAAGGGCATTTTACAGGCCACACCCCTAAAGGGGCTCCGAAAGGTTCTGCCAACCGCATTACTTCTTCGGGCTACCCCTAAAGGGGTGTTTTGTTTTGCCTACTTTGTCTTGCTACCCGTAAACGGGTCTATGTATTCTTGAATACTCATTTGGTCTGCCATTTCATCTTCTTGTAATTGATTTCTTATGTATTCCGCTATTTGCTTTTTGTTGCGCCCTACGGTATCTACATAATATCCTCTTGCCCAAAAATGACGGTTTCCATATTTATACTTCAAATTTGCGTGTCTATCGAAAATCATAAGGCTGCTCTTTCCTTTTAGAAATCCCATTATCTGTGCTACGCTATATTTTGGCGGTATTTCTATGAGCATGTGTATATGGTCGGGACACGCTTCTGCTTCTATTATATTTACACCTTTTTGTTCACATAATTTTCTCAGGATTTTTCCTATATCTGTTTTTATCTCTTTATATATTGATTGTCTGCGATATTTGGGTGCAAATACAATATGGTATTGACATCTCCACTTAGTATGTTCTAAACTATTTATGTCCTTCTCTTTCATGGCTAGGACCTCCTTGATATATTTTTGTTGGGTTGGCGAACCTCAACCTCAAATATATCAAGGAGTTTTTATTATGTCCATAGCTAAAGCCTTTTTGCCCACTGGCAGAGCCAGTGGTTGTTCTACGAAAACAAAAATCCCCAAGGTTATTCACCTTGGGGATTTTAAAGTTTAAACTAAGTGTTTAAATTAGTCGTTGATAGCAGTAACAACGCCTGAACCAACTGTACGGCCACCTTCACGGATAGCGAAACGGAGACCTTCTTCAATAGCGATAGGAGTGATGAGTTCAACGTCCATCTCTACGTTATCGCCAGGCATACACATTTCTGTGCCAGCTGGAAGAGTGATAACACCTGTAACGTCTGTTGTTCTGAAGAAGAACTGTGGACGATAGTTGTTAAAGA
>CALAUK010000044.1 GCA_937892135.1 uncultured Clostridia bacterium
TGGTAAAAGCTTCGGCGGAAAAATTTATTGATAAAGTCGTTGAAAGATATCACAAGCGCGATTGCATTATTCTTTGGAACGTTTGGAACGAGCCGAGAAACAGACCTATTGAGGAATGCTTCTGCGAGCATTGCCGCAAGGCATTCGGCGGTTATCTCAAGGAGAAATTCGGCACTATCGAGGCTCTCAACAAGTTCTACGGCGCGACCGAGGAGAGCTTTGAAAATATCAATCTTCCCGTAATGGCGCACGGCTATTGGGATATTTACGAGTTCAAAAAATTCAAGGGCGGAGTGGATATTTACAACGCTTTGCGCTTCGTTTACGACGGCATTCGCAAGTACGACAAGGTGCGCCCGATCATGTCTCACATTGGATTTACAAGCGCGTTCCAGCTCTCTTTGAGCGACGTTTGCGACGTTACAACAGCTCTTCTTATAAAGAGAGAAGTTTCCGACGGTGTTATTGCTCCCGGTTATGAGCCCGAAGCACTTGAAATTCTCAAGCAGAAGAGAAAGGGCAACTACAACATCGTTAAGATAGATGAAAATTATGTTCCTGACCCGATTGAAAGAAAACAGGTTTACGGCATCACATTCGAGCAGGGAAGAAACAATTTTGAAATTAACTACGACTTATTAAAAGAGTTTGTTACAGAAAATAAAGCTGTAACAGACGAGGCAAAGCGTGACCTTATAATAGCTCTTATTACTTTAAAATACACTCAGTCAAACTCTGTGTGCTTCGCAAAAGACGGCCAGGCAATCGGCGTTGGTGCAGGTCAGCAGTCCCGTATTCACTGCACAAGACTTGCAGGAAACAAAGCTGATATCTGGCATTTAAGACAGCACGATAAGGTATTAAATCTTCCTTTCCTAGATGAAGTTAAGCGCCCTGAAAGAGATAATGCAATAGACATTTATATTTCAGACGATTACGAAGAATTGCTTGAAGACGGCGCGTGGGAAGCTTTATTTAAAACAAAGCCTGAGCCGTTTACAAAAGAGGAGAAAAAAGCATACCTTAAGACAATTACAGGTGTTTCTCTTGGAAGTGATGCATTCTTCCCGTTTGGCGATAATATCGACAGAGCGGCAAAGAGTGGCGTAAGCTATATAGCTCAGCCCGGTGGCTCAATCCGTGATGATTTGGTTATTGAGGCTTGCAATAAGTATAATATTGCGATGGCATTTACCGGCATGAGATTGTTCCATCATTAATCTGTAATTCTTGAAAGGCTGTGAAAAATATGAAGATTATGGTTGTTGGCGGCGGCGGAAGAGAGCACGCCATCATAAAGAAGCTTAAAGAAAATAAAAAAGTAGAAGAGATATTTGCGCTTCCCGGTAACGGCGGTATAGCTGTGGATGCAACTTGCGTTGATATCGGAGCAAAAGAAATTGATAAGATTTGCGACTTTGCAAAGGAAGAAAGAATAGATTTTGCAGTTGTAGCTCCTGATGACCCACTTGTTTTAGGTTGTGTTGATGCACTTGAGAAAATCGGTGTTAAATGCTTTGGTCCTAAAAAAGATGCGGCAATAATCGAGGGAAGCAAGGTGTTTTCTAAAAACCTTATGAAAAAATATGGCATTCCTACTGCAGAGTATGAAGTTTTCTCTTCCTCTGAGGATGCAATAAACTATTTAAAAACTGCACCTATTCCCACAGTTATTAAAGCAGACGGTCTTGCTCTTGGAAAAGGCGTTATAATAGCGCAGACAAGAGAAGAAGCAATCGATGCTGTAAACTCCATTATGGAGGACAAGGTGTTCGGTGAAAGCGGAAACAATATTGTTATTGAAGAGTTTTTAACAGGTCCCGAGGTTTCTGTTCTGTCTTTTACAGACGGCAAGACTTTAATTCCTATGGTTTCCTCTATGGACCATAAGAGAGCCTTGGATAACGATAAGGGGCTTAACACAGGCGGTATGGGAACTATTGCTCCTAACCCTTATTACACATCTGAAATTGCAAAGCAGTGCGAAGAAGAAATCTTTATTCCTACAATGGACGCCATGAATAAAGAAAACCGCACATTTAAAGGTTGTTTGTATTTTGGCTTAATGCTTACCGAAAAAGGACCTAAGGTAATTGAGTATAACTGCCGTTTTGGCGACCCTGAAACTCAGGTTGTGCTTCCTTTGCTTGAAAGCGACCTTTTAGATATTATGATTGCTGTAGCTGATGAAAGCTTAGATAAAGCAGAAGTTAAATTTAAAGATGAAAGCGCATGCTGTGTTGTTATGGCATCAGACGGATATCCTTCAAAATACGAAAGCGGTTTTGAGATTAAGATGCCTTCTGATAAAAACATCTATGTTGCAGGTGCAAAGGTTAAAGATGGAAAGCTTGTTACTGCAGGCGGACGAGTTTTAGGAGTAACTGAAACTGCAGATAGTCTTAAAAATGCTATTGATAAGGCATACAACACTGTAAAGGAAGTTAGCTTTACAAATGCATTTTACAGAAAAGACATCGGCGCAAAGGCTTTGGAGGTGAAATAATTGGTATACAGAATTTATGTTGAAAAGAAAAAAGGACTTGATAACGAGGCAAGAGCTTTAAAAAACGAGCTAACTAATCTACTTCAGATTAAAGGCATCGAAAATTTAAGGCTTATAAATCGTTACGATGTTGAAAATATTGAAAAGGACTTGTTTGATTACTGTGTTAAAACAGTTTTCTCCGAGCCTCAGCTTGATAATGCAACAGATAAGATAAATGGGGCAGAGGGAGCCAGAATTTTTGCGGTTTCTTACTTGCCTGGTCAGTTTGACCAGAGAGCAAATTCCGCGGCTGAATGTATCTCTCTTATTTCAAAGAAAGAAAGACCCGTTGTTAAAACTGCAAAGATTTATATAATTGACGGTTCTGTTTCAGATGAAGCTTTTGAAAAGATTAAGTCTTATGTTGTAAACCCCGTTGAATCTGAGCTTACAGGTCTTGAAGAGTATGAGACTTTGAAGGTTAATTACGAAATTCCCACAACAGTTAAAACTTTAGACGGATTTATTGACCTTGACGAAAATGGACTTAATGAGTTTTTAAATGCTCAGGGACTTGCTATGGACTTAGATGATATAAAATTCTGTCAGCAGTATTTTATATCTGAAAACAGAAACCCGACCATAACAGAAATCAAAATGATTGATACTTACTGGTCTGACCATTGCCGTCACACAACATTTTTAACTACTATTGACTCTGTTTCGTTTGAAGATGAAGAAGTTCAGAAAACTTACGAAGAGTATCTTGAAGTGAGAAAAGAGCTTGGCCGTGAAAACAGAAGCATTAATCTTATGGATTTGGGCACAATTGCGGCAAAGTATTTAAAGAAAACAGGAAAACTTCAGAAATTAGATGAGTCCGAGGAAATCAATGCTTGTACCGTTAAGGTTGACGTTTTGGTTGACGGTGAGGTTCAGAAGTGGCTATTGCTGTTTAAAAACGAAACTCACAACCATCCGACAGAAATTGAGCCTTTCGGTGGCGCAGCAACTTGTATCGGCGGTGCTATAAGAGACCCGCTTTCAGGCAGAAGTTATGTTTATGGTGCTATGCGTGTAA
>CALAUK010000045.1 GCA_937892135.1 uncultured Clostridia bacterium
AAGAAAGGAGTCAAAAAATGAAGTATAGTTCAAAATGGAAAACATGGAAAGCGATTCTCGACTTTAAAACCTGCTTGATTTGTCGCGGAAATAATGGTAAAATATATGAGATAAACGAGAAAGTATCCCCTTCTCCTCCAACTCATTTCTATTGCAGATGTACAATTGACAAATTAAGTGTTCTTCCTGCCGGTAGCGCAACAAATAACGGAATTAATGGTGCAGATTGGTTTTTGAAAGTTTTTGGTAAATTGCCTGGTTACTACATAACACCCGAACAAGCTGTAAGGGAAGGATGGAATCCAAAAAAGGGAGATTTGTTTTTAAAGTGTCCGGGAAAAATGATTTTCGGGGGCATATATCAAAACAGAAATGAACATTTGCCATCTGCCCCAAATAGAATTTGGTATGAAGCAGACATCAATTATGAATCCGGCTTCAGAGGAACAGAGCGAATACTATTTTCAAATGACGGATTAATTTTTGTAACTTATGATCACTACCAAACTTTTATTGAAATTGAATAAGGAGGAATTAAATGAATTACGGAAACGAATTTTCAAAAAATGCATTTAAGCCGATAAAAGAAAATCCCATTATTTTGGATTTTACAGGCTGTAAATATTTAGGAGAAATACATCTTATATTAAAAACAAAATTTGGATTGCCCGAATACTACGGAGAAAATTGGGATGCGTTGTGGGATTGTTTAAGATATCTATGGTTAAGCAGTGAAAACATTAAAGTAAATATATATGGTTTTATGTCGCTTCCTGATGATTTAAGAGAGTATTGTGTAACAATGCTTAAAATTTTTGATGATGTGCATAAGGACACTCCAAATGTAACATTTGAACTTGTTTCATAAAAAAAGAACCATAGACATCTATGGTTCTTTTTTTATTACTTATTATTCGCCAACTTTTATAACCTGTTTTCCGTTATAAAAACCGCAGCTTCCGCAAACTCTGTGAGGCATTTTGTATTCCTGACAATTAGGACACTTCACAAGGTTTGGAGCTTCTAGCTTCCAGTTTGCACGTCTTTTATCTCTTCTTGCTTTTGATACTTTACCCTTTGGTACTGCCATTGGGGACACACCTCCTAAAAATTATACATTTATATAAGTTTCTGGCATGATGGACTGCCAATATATATTTAACTGAGCAATTTTTTAAGTGCAGCGAGACGCGGGTCAATCTCTTGTTTATCGCAACCGCAATCGCCTGCGTTTTTATCCTTCCCACATTTAGGACAAACGCCAAGACAATCTTCCTTGCAAAGATATCTGATAGGCAAATTCATAAAAATGTAATTTGAAACTATCTCAGAAATCTCAAGACGGTAACCGGAAAAGATTATTACATCTTCATCTTCGGAAACCTGAACATTACTCCCTTCGTATAAAAGAGACTCATTAAGCTCAAATTTAAGCTTTTCCGTTAAAGGCCTGCCGCATCTTCCACAATTAACAAGCATCTCACACTTTCCATGCCCGCTAAGACACAACACACCGCCCACGTTTTTAACGTTTAAGTCAACCTTTACAGGACCGTTAAAGCGAATGGATTCTCCCATATATTTTATATCTTCAATATGGCAGTCTCCGGAAAAATTCTTCTCCGCTCCTACGTTTTTAATAAGTTCAGATAATTCAATAAACATAGTTCACCTCATAAAACCGCAATTAATATTATACTAACAAAAGTATCCGTTGTCAAGCTATTTTGAAAGTTTTTATAAAATTTTGCAAAAAATGCATTTTTTTGTGCCTGAAGAAGTGCTTTTTTATATAATTTGCTTAAACTTCCTCTTCCGTTTCCTCTTCTTCCTGCTGTTGTGTTTCTTCTTCTGTTTCTTCTTCCGTTTCTTCCGTATTCTCTTCTTCGGTTTGCTCTTCCTCTGTTATAAGGTT